>CAYUTT010000174.1:0-4822 GCA_964447575.1 uncultured Methyloceanibacter sp. | reverse complement strand
CCTACTGGTACGGGGCCAAGCAGGCGCTCGACGATGTGAGCTTCGACGTCTATCCGGGCAAGGTCACGGCCCTGCTTGGGCCTAACGGGGCTGGCAAGACCACGCTGTTTTCCCTGATCACCCGGCTGTTCGATGCGCCGACCGGCCGGATCGAGATCGACGGACGCTCGGCGGTCGACTGGGGCTTCAAGGCGCTTGGCCCGCTCGGCGTGGTGTTCCAGCAGCCGACTCTCGACCTCGACCTCACCGTGAAGCAGAACTTGCGCTATTTCGCCTCTCTAAGGGGGCTGAAACGCAAGGAGGCGGACGAGCGCATGGACCGGGCGTTGAAGGCCCTCGACATGGCGGAGCGAATCTCGGAGAGGGTGCGCTCTCTCAATGGCGGCCACCGCCGGCGCGTCGAGATCGCGCGCGCGCTGCTGCATAGCCCGAGCCTGCTCCTGCTCGATGAGCCGACCATCGGGCTGGACGATCCGACCCGCGCGGCTATCGTGCGGCACATTCATGCGCTCGCCCGTACCGACAATATCGGCGTGCTGTGGGCCACCCATCTGTTCGACGAGATCGAGCCAGAGGACGATCTCGTCGTGCTGAGCAAGGGCCGGGTCGTGGCCCGCGGCGAGACGAAAGCCGTGGTGGCCGAAACCGGCAAGAAGGATCTCGGCGAGGCCTTCCGCTTCCTGATCGGCAGTGATGCCGGAGAGGACGTCGCGGCATGACGTTCATGCACTATGCGCGCGCGTTCCGGGGCATCGTCTGGCGGGAGCTCTTGCGTTTTCTCCAGCAGCGGGAGCGGTTCTTCGCGGCGCTGGTGCGGCCGCTGATCTGGCTCGTCATCTTCGCGGCGGGTTTCCGCGCCGCGCTCGGCATCTCGATCATCCCGCCCTATGAGACCTACATCACCTACGACGTCTACATCACCCCCGGCCTGCTCGCCATGATCCAGCTGTTCAACGGCATGCAGAGCTCGCTCTCCATGGTCTATGACCGCGAGATGGGGTCGATGCGCGTGCTCTTGACCACGCCTCTGCCGCGCTGGTTCCTGCTCGTGTCGCGGCTGTTCGCCGGCGTGCTGGTGTCGCTGTTCCAGGTCTACGCGTTTCTCCTGATCGCCTATCTCTGGGGGGTGGAGCTGCCGCCCTGGGGCTACGTGGTGGCGCTTCCAGCGCTCATTCTCACGGGCATGATGTTCGGGGCGCTCGGCATGCTTCTGTCCTCGACCATCAAGCAGCTCGAGAACTTCGCCGGGATCATGAACTTCGTGATCTTCCCGATGTTCTTCGCCTCCTCGGCGCTCTATCCGCTGTGGAAGATGCGCGAAGGCAGCCTTACGCTCTACTATGTCTGCCTCTACAACCCCTTTACCTGGGCGGTGGAGCTGATCCGCTTCTCCTTCTACCTCAAAGTGAACTGGGAGGCGCTCGCCGTGGTCGCCGGCTGCACGGCCGTGTTCCTGGCGCTTTCGGTGTGGGCCTACGATCCTTCGCGCGGCATCCAGCAGCGCAAGGCGGTGGCACCTGCGGCTGGGTGAGGCCGGGGCTAGAGTCCCGAGAAGTTGGCCGGAAATCGCTGCAGCAGATCGGTATGGATGGCCTCGATCAGCTTGGGGTCGCGCTCTTTCTGCGGAACGTCGATCGTCTCGACGGCAACCACATGGGTCGGGCGCGGCGCGAGCAGCACAAGCTGATCGGCAAGCAGAATCGCTTCGCGGGCGTTATGCGTGACGAGCACCGCGGTGGTCGGGCGCGCCGACCATACGTCAAGGAGCAACCGTCTCAACCGGTCGGCCGTCTTCTCGTCGAGAGACACGAAGGGCTCATCCAGGAGCAGGAGGTCGGGCTTGGTGGCGAAGGCCCGGGCGAGCGCCACACGCCGCGCCAACCCTAGGGAAAGCTCCTGCGGATAGCGCGAGAGCATGTCGGCGATTCCGACGGCGTGCGCCAACCGATCGAGGTCTTCCTTGGAAAAATCCGGCGCGGCGACAAGATCGATGTTCTCCTGGACCGTGCGCCACGGCAAGAGGCGAGGCTCCTGGAACATGAAGCCGAGGCGCGCATGCGGCGGGATCTCGAGCTCGCCCGAGAACCGGTCGTCGAGGCGCGCGACGATCCTGAGCAATGTGGTCTTGCCGCAGCCGGAAGGCCCCATGAGCACGGTCATGCTCTCGGGCTTGAGATCGAGCACCAAGTCTCGGATGGCCGTCAGCCTTGTGCCGTCGGCCCCGATATGCGTCTTGTCCTCGACGCGGATCTTAAACTGGCTTGTTACGCCAGCGTGTTGAATATCGTTCAAGGGGCTGCACCAATAGGTATTCGATCGCCAGCATGACCGCCACGAAGGCGAGCGTATAGCCGAGGATCGCTGTCACGTTGAAGAGCTGGAAGTTTAGGTGAAGCTCGAAGCCGACGCCGTTCGGCCGGCCGAGTAGCTCGACAACGAGCACAATCTTCCAGATGAGGGAGAGGCCGGAGCGAGACGCCGCGGCGAAGTAGGGCTGGAGCTGCGGCAGCGTCACATTGCGGAACTTGCTCCACGGCGTCATGCGATAGGCGCGGGCCATCTCGTCGAGTGAAGGATCGAGAGCGCGCGCGCCCTCGCGCAACGTCACCACGACGTTTGGAATCTTGTTCAGCGCCACCGCACCGATTGCAGCGGCTTCGTTCAGTCCGAACCAGACATAAGCGAGAATGATAATGACGAGCGCAGGCAGGTTGAGGAGGACGATCAACCAAGGATCAAGCACGCGGTTCAGGCCGGGCAGCTGTCCCATGGCGAGCCCGACGGCGCTGCCGATCACCATGGCGACGAAGAACGAGGCGGCGACGCGCCAGAGGGTGATGCCGAGCTCGGTCAGGAGGTCGCCATGGACCGACTCCTCATAGATGAACTCGATCACGGCGATCGGGCCGGGCAGCATCCGGCTTTGCGCGAATTCCGCGGCGATGTACCAGATTAGGAGGAAGCCTCCGACGGAGGCGATCGAGATCCAAGGGCCGCGCCACAGGCGTGAGCCTTGCCTGGTTTCAGGAGGGGCGAAGGTAACGCTCACTGTTCGGCACCATGCCAGAATGTTCCAGGCGCAAGCTCGGTGCCGGAGCCGACGAGTTTCGTGCCGCCGAGCTCGCGTAGGAACTGGTAGAGGATTTTGGCGTCGGCCTCGTCGGAAGCGCTCGACCGCTCGGGAATACCTTCCCGATAGCGCCGCCGCAACGCCTCGAAGGTGGCCTCGTTGAAGGTGGGGTCGTTCTCCGCCATCAGCGGCTTCAACCTGTCCCATTCGGCGTCGGATGTCGCGAGCATCTCGTTCGCCCGTTGCGCCGCCCGCAGAAAGCCCTGAATCGCCTTGAGATTCTTGTCCGCCCATTGATCGCGGAAGACATAGCCGACCATGGACACCTCGCCTCTGGCACCAAGCTCGCGGACCACCTCTTCAAGGTCGATCAACTCGGTGAAGCCTTCGGCTTCGAGCCGCGCCGCGTAGGGCCAGAAGTTCAGCACGGCATCGATCCGGCCTTGCTTGGCTCGCTCGCTGAGGAGCGGGGGAGCGCCGTACTCCTGGGTGGTCTCGGTGCGGAGATCGAGATTTGCGGTGCGAAGCGCGTAAGCGACAATGAGCAGCCAGCTCTTGTCCAGCGGACCGCCGGCAACGCCCAACCTCTTCCCCTTGAGGTCGGCGAGCGTCTTGATGGGCGAATCCGGCGGCACCATGATGGCGCCCAGCGCCGTGGTGAAGGGCACGAAGGTAAAGTCGGCGCCACTGCTACGCTCGCGGGAAACCCATAGCCAGTCGGTCGCGATCATATTGACGGATCGGCCCTGAAGGCCAACCGTCGTCGCTTGGGTGCTGGCCAGCGGCACGATGTCGAGCTCAATTCCCTCGGCCTTGTCCAGGCCGTTGGCTTCGATGGTATCGAGCAGCCAGCTGACCGTGCCGAACTTGAGGACGCCGATCTTGACCGTGTTCGCCGCATCGGCGGCGTGGGCAGCCGTACCGCTCGCCAGGACGAGCAACAAAAGGATTAGCAGACGTGACCGCAACGGGGCTCCTCCACGTTGGTTACTGGTTCGACTTTCTTGGGGCTAGCCAGGCGGTGCGCGCGCTATGCTCCCGTCTGTAATGGGCAGCTGCGACCATGGCCCCATGGCAAGGCCCGGAAAGGCTATGGCGCGTCATAGGCGAGAGTGGCGGGGCATAATCTACCGAACCTGGCGCGCATAGCAAGGTTCCATTGACCTTCTGCCAGGTCTCCGGCGGCGGGCCGGGAAAGATTGCATGGCAGGAAATCGGCATCAGCCGGCAGCCTTAAGCCGGTAACCGTGACCGCGAACCGTCTCGATCAGCGGCTCGCGGCCCTTTGTGTCAATCTTGCGCCGCAGCCGGGCGATATAGACGTCCACCACATTGGTCAGGGGGTCCTCACTGTAGCCCCAGACCTGATTGAGGATGCGGGTGCGCGAAAACACCCGGCCCGGCGCGCTCATCAATAGCTCGAGAATAGCAAGCTCTTTGGCCGTGAGCTTGATCGGCTCCGAGCCGCGCGTGACTTCGAGCAGGTCGCGGTCAAGCTCGAGATCTGCCACCTTCAGGACGTTCGAGCTCGGTGCGAAGTGGTGAGAACGGCGCACCAGCGCTTCGATGCGGACAAGCAGCTCGTCGAAATCGAATGGCTTCGTAAGGTAGTCGTCGGCGCCGATCTTGATGCCCTTGATCTTGTCCTCGAGCGCATCCATCGCGGTCAGCATCAGGATTGGCGTGTGCTGCCCCTCTTGACGTAAGCGCTGGCAAACATCGTAACCATGCATGTCCGGCAGCATGAGGTCG
>CAYUTT010000173.1:2492-4907 GCA_964447575.1 uncultured Methyloceanibacter sp. | reverse complement strand
CACTTCCTCCGAGCCGAGCAACTGCTCCATCGCGGCGGCGAGCTTTTGTGGCGTGCAGTCCTCTTGAATCAGCTCCGGCACCAATCCGTGGCCGACGAGCAGATTCACCAGCGAAGCATGCTCGACGCTCACGCCCATGCGCCGCACGAGGAAGGCGGTCGCCGGGCTGACCCGGTAGGTGACCACCATGGGGACCTGGGCCAGCGCCAGTTCGAGCGTGACGGTCCCGGACTTGGTCATGGCCGCGTCGCAAGCGGCAAACGCATCGAATCGCTCTTCGGGGGCGGTCACCCGGACCACCGGGAAGGGCCAATCCTCGGTCAAGGTTTTGACCTCCTCCGCAACCGCGGCAGCCACCGGGATGACAATGTGAAGGCCGGGGTAGCGGGCCTTCAGCATTTGCAGCGCCTCGGCGAAGACCGGCAGGATGCGCCGCACCTCACCGACGCGGCTTCCCGGGACGACGCAAAGCACCGGTGCGTCCGGCGGCAGGCCGTGACGCTTGCGGAAACCGGGACCATCGCCGTTCACCGCACCCGCCTCGATGGCGGAATGCCCCACATAGGTGCAAGGGATGCCGTAATCGGCGAAGAAGGGGACTTCGAACGGCAGAAGCGCCATCACGTGGTCCACTCGCTTGGCGAGCTTCTTTGCCCGGCCCGGGCGCCAGGCCCAAAGCTGGGGCGCCACGTAATGGATCACCGGCACGCCAGTGTCGCGCAGGCGCTCGGCGACCCGGAGCGTGAAGCTCGGCGAATCGATCGTGACGACGGCGTCGGGTTCGAGCGCCCGCGCCGCTTTGACGGTTTGGTTCAGGCGCTTGATGAGGCGCGGCAGGTGCGGTAGCACCTCCGCAAGGCCCATGAGGGAAAGGTCCTGCATGGGGAAAAGGCTTTCGAGGCCTTGGGCCGCGCTTTGCGGTCCGCCCACGCCGGCGAAGCGGACGCGGCCGCCGGTCTGCTCCTTGAGCGCGCGCATCAGCCTCCCGGCAAGATTGTCGCCCGATGGCTCGCCGGAGATGACAAAGATCAGCGGCTCGTGCCGGCTCATGCGATGTTCCACGCCGTCAATGCCCCAACGCTCCAGCATTCCGCGCCCCTTCGAAGGCACGAATTAGGCCCATCATGCCGCCTTGTGCCAGTAAATTTCGCCGCACTGATCTGGGACAAAATGCCTGAAGCCATGCAAACCAGCATCCAAATGCGAGGCCGCGAGGGGGCGGCTGCAATAGAGCGGGCCCCGGTCCCTGCGGCCCGGACCAGGCTTCAGTCGGTCGATATTCTGCGCGGGCTCGTCATGGCGCTGATGGCGCTCGACCACACGCGCGGCTTTTTCAGCGATACGGGCTTCAACCCGCGCGACGTCAGCGAGCCCGCTCTGTTTCTCACCCGCTGGATTACGCATTTCTCTGCGCCGACATTCGTGTTTCTCGCAGGGCTGTCCGCCTACCTCTATGGCCGGGGGAGAGACTCAGGTGAGCTCAGCCGCTTTCTCCTCACGCGCGGACTGTTTTTGATACTGATCGATATCACCCTGATCAAATTCGGTTGGAGGTTCGATTTCGCTTCTTTCCGGCTCGGCGCGGGCATCATTTTTATGATCGGTGCCTCGATGATGGCGCTCGCCGCGTTGATCTGGCTCCCGCGCTGGGCCATCACGGCGTTCGCACTCATCATGATCGCCGGCCACAATCTTCTCGACGGCGTCAGGGGCGCAATGTTCGGCCAAGCTGCGTGGCTCTGGCACCTCCTGCATGAGCGTGGTCAAGCGACGCTTGGCAGCGGTGTGGATGTCTATGTGCTCTACCCCCTCATTCCCTGGGTCGGGGTGATGGCCGCGGGCTATGCGCTGGGCCCGGTGATGCAGCGCGAGCCTGAAGCGAGACAGCGCATCTTGCTGGCGCTCGGCGCAGCGATCACGCTGGGCTTCATCCTGCTGCGCCTCACCAATCTCTACGGCGATCCAGCGCCTTGGACTGTGCAGGAAACCTGGCTGTCCACGCTCCTCTCTTTCCTCAATTGTGAGAAATATCCGCCGTCGCTGCTCTTTCTCATGATGACCTTGGGGCCTGCGCTGTTGCTGCTCGCCGCCTTCGAGCATGTGCGCGGGCGCTTCGCGCAAGTGCTCAGTGTTTTCGGCCGGGTGCCGTTCTTCTTCTATGTTGCGCACATCTATTTGATTCACGCGCTTGCGGTCGTGACGGCATTCGCCATGACGGGTGCGTTCGCGACCAGACCGCAGATCGGCTTCGACCTGCCGGCCGTCTACCTCGTCTGGCTGCTTGTGCTCCTGCTGCTCTACCCGCTGTGCCGCTGGTTCGCAGGGCTCAAGCAGCGGCACGGCGAATGGTGGTGGAGCTATCTCTGATAGGGCTGCGGTTGCGATCAAGCGTCAGAGCCGACACGGATGCGGAAC
>CAYUTT010000173.1:0-2392 GCA_964447575.1 uncultured Methyloceanibacter sp. | reverse complement strand
GTCTGAAGCGTCTCATCCATGCCGCCAAAGGGTTTTGCGGCGCCGGTCGGAATTTTGCGCGCATCGAGCGTCAAGTGGCGCATGGGCGGCAGGTGCACGCGCCAGTCTTGGCGCGGCATGTCCGGCAGGCCGAGATAAGGGTGAAAACCGAAACTTGCCGGCACCGGGATATCGCTGGTGGCAGCAAGCGTGGTTTCGATCGTCAGGCTCGCGGGGTCCACGGTTGCGGTCATGGTGAGCCGGCAAGGATAGGGGAAGACCACGAGGCATTTCGGGTGCGACCAGTCGAGGCGCGCGGTGAGCCGGTCCGGCGCGCTCTCGACGATGCTCCAAACAAGATGCGGCCACATCATGCCGTGCATGGGGAGCCCGTTGTCGTCGTAGCGCAGAACGGGCGAGTGCGGGCTCAGGGTCACGCCGCGCCCGGCGACCTCATACTGGAAGCCCGCCAAGCGATTGGCCCAGGGAAAGAGGAAGGGGATGCCTGCCGTCCGATTCTTCTCGGCAAAGATCTTCAGCTCTTCGTTGCGCCGCAAATACTCGACGCCTTCGTGCCGCAACGAGATGCCGAGCATGCCGTGCTCCGGCAGGAACACGGCCTCCGTCTCGCCGGCGGCGATGCGTGTCGCGGTGGGGTCGTCGAGTGGGTTGGGCACGTTCATCCGACGACGGTTCCGTAAAGATCGGTGCGGCGATCGCGGAAGAAGCCCCAGTCGGCACGATAGGCGGCGATCGCGTCGAGATCGAAACTGGTGACGATCGTGCCTTCCTCCGCGTCGCCGAGCGCGGCGACGATCTCGCCCGTGTGATCGGCAATGAAAGAGTGGCCATAATATTTCTGGCGCACGCCGTCATTGTCCTCCAGCCCGATGCGGTTCGCGGCGACGACGGGCACGGCGTTCGCCACGGCATGGCCCTGCATCACGCGCTGCCAGCGCGCATGCGTGTCGAGGCTCTCGTCATAGGGCTCCGAGCCGATGGCCGTGGGGTAGAGCAGCACCTCGGCGCCGTCCAGCACCATGGCGCGCGCGGCCTCCGGGTACCACTGGTCCCAGCAAATGCCGGCGCCGATCGTGCCGTATCGCGTTCTCCACGTCTTGAAGCCCGTGTCGCCGGGGCGGAAATAGTATTTCTCCTGATAGCCCGGCCCGTCGGGGATATGGCTCTTGCGGTAGACGCCCAGGATCTCGCCGTCGGCGTCGGCGATGGCCACGCTGTTGTAGTAGCGGGGACCGTCCTTCTCGAAGAACGAGATGGGGATGACCACTTCGAGCGTCTTGGCGAGCTTCTGAAGCGCGCGGACGCAGGGGTGGTCGCCCACGCCGTACGCCGTCTCGAACCATTTCGGGTCCTGGCGCGTGGGGAAGTAGATGCCCTGGAACAGCTCGGGCGGCAGGACGATTTGCGCATTCTGCTTGGCCGCGTCGCAGATCAGCGCTTCGGCCTTGTCGAGGTTCGCCTTCATATCGTGGCCGAAGGCGGCCTGGATGGCGGCGACGGTGAGACTGCGCGTCACGGAAGCGGCTCCTCGCGGGTGATGCAGTGGAACGAGCCGCCGCCCACGATGCCGGCCCCGAGCAGGCCGTGGGAGGGAAGGCCGATCACCTTGCGGTCCGGGAAGACGGCCTGCAAAGCATCGAGCGCCGCGCTTTGCGTCACGGTGCCGTAGACCGGGACGACCACGACGCCGTTGGCGATGACGAAGTTCATATGCGAGGCGGGCGCGAGCTCTCCTTGCGCGTTGAGCACGCGGCCCGGGCTCGGCACGCGGAGCACATCGAGCGTGCGGCCTTTGGCGTCGGTGGCCGCGTCGAGGCGCGCGGCGATGGCCTCCAACACGTTGGCGTTAGGATCATCCTGGCCAGCCGGCGTCTGGCACACAACGCGGGCGGGGCCCACAAACCGGGCGATGTTGTCGACATGGCCATCGGTGTGATCGCCCGCGAGCCCCTCGTCGATCCAGACGATCTTCCTCGCATCGAGCGCGGCACGAAGCGCGGACTCCGCGTCCGCGGCGGTCCAGCCATTGCGGTTCGCGTTCAGCAGGGTCTGGCGCGTAGTGAGGATGGTGCCTTCGCCGTCATGCTCGATGGCGCCGCCTTCGAGCACGAAGTCGAAATGCTTCATTGGCGCACCGGCGCGGCGCGCGATGTCGTCACCCACGGTGTCGTCGCCCTCGAGGTCGAACTTGCCGCCCCAGCCATTGGTCTTGAAACGGAGCGCGACTGGGCCACGCGTCCCTTGCGCGAAGATGGGGCCCGTATCGCGGAGCCAGATATCCCCGTATTTCGCGGGCACGATCTCGGCGTCGCCCTCAAGCGCTACACGAGCCGAACGTTCCGCCTCGGCTCCGTTCACCAGGAGGCGCACGGTGTTGGTGGGAGAAAGCGCG
>CAYUTT010000172.1:0-4909 GCA_964447575.1 uncultured Methyloceanibacter sp. | reverse complement strand
GCGGCGATCTCGTCGCTGACGCCCTCGGGGATGGGGACCGCGTTCTTTGCTTTGGTCACGATCCGCTCGCGGCAGCCATTACCTCCGATGAAGGCGGCCACACGTTGGCCGACGCGAAGGCCGGTCACGCCTTCGCCGAGCGCTTCGACATAGCCCGCAACCTCAGCACCCGGCGAAAACGGCAGCGGCGGCGAGACCTGGTATTTGTCGCGCAGCATGAGCGTATCGAAGAAGTTGAGGCCGACGGCGGCCACCTTGATGAGAATCTCTCCGGACCCCGGATGTGGCTCGGCTACCTCATCAAGCTGCAAGGCCTGAATCCCACCAAACTCCTTGAATTGCACGACACGCATCAGCGGCTGTTCCTTCATGGGGATAGCGGGTCCGCTTCGAAGGATCGAAGAGCCCGGTTTTTGACGCCGTCCTTTAGTTAGCGCAACCTAACAGCCGCGCCTTCATGCCAGGCATGCTTTTGCTCGTGGACCGCTTGTGGCAGAGAAAGGTTGTGAAACCGCTATCGTCGAACATTCGCGGGTATTTCGGCATTGGTGCCGAGGGTATCTCCAAGTCCGTCAATCTCGGCAATCTCCTGCGATCGGCGCACGCGTTCGGCGCAAGCTTCGTCTTTACCATCGGGGCAGACGAGCGCGCGCTCGAGACGCGCTCCGATACCTCCCGCGCCGAGACCCATGTGCCGCTCTATCATTGGCCGAGCCTCGGCGAAATGCGGCTACCCAAGGGATGCAGTCTCGTGGGCATTGAGATCCTTGAGGGGGCGGCCGACCTGCCGAGTTTTCCCCACCCCTTGCGGGCGGCTTATGTCCTGGGGCCCGAGCGCGGCCGGCTCACGCCCGACCTCGTCGCGCGCTGCCAGCATCTAGTGCAGATTCCCACGGCCTTCTCCCTCAACCTGGCCACGGCCGGCGCCATTGTGATGTACGATCGGATTCGGACACTGGGCCGATTCGGGCCCCGGCCCGTCACGGAGGGCGCCGCCGCCCTCGCTTTGGCGCCCCATGTCCAGGGGGCACCGAAGCGCCGGAGGCCACGGGGTTGACCTAAGGGGCTGATCTAGTGAAGATTGCACATTCATGCTAAACGCTTGCTCACGACACGGGGACGGGGAGATGCGCCGAGCCGTTGGAGCTGCTTGCGTGATTGTGGCGCTGAGTGCGGCGCCCGCTTTCGCGCAGGAAGTCAAGCTTCTGCAGAAATACAACGAGTGGTCCGCCTACACGGCGGAGAGCAGCGGCAAGGTCTGCTTCGCCGTCGCCCAGCCGAAGGATTCGACCCCCAAGAACGTCCGCCGGGGGCCGATCTATTTCTACGTGTCGCACTATCCTACCGACAAGGTCTCAGGCGAGATCAGCCTGAAGATGGGCTACCCCTTCGCGCCCGGCGGCAAGGTCACCGTCACCATCGGCAATGAAAAGTTCGAACTGTTCACCAAGGACGAAGGCGCCTTCGTCGAGACACCGGCCGACGAAAGCAAGCTAATCGAAGCCATGAAGGCGGGAAGCTCCATGACGGTCCAGGGCCGTTCCGCCCGCGGCACCAACACGAGCGACAACTATTCCTTGAGCGGCACCAGCGACGCGTTCGCCCGCATCGCCCAGGAGTGCAGCGGCTAGCTGTACGGGCCTTGGCTTTTGGCCTGCCCGTCATGATATGA
Organism: uncultured Methyloceanibacter sp.; assembly: GCA_964447575.1. Classification (GTDB taxonomy): domain Bacteria; phylum Pseudomonadota; class Alphaproteobacteria; order Rhizobiales; family Methyloligellaceae; genus Methyloceanibacter. The sequence continues at coordinate 3,237 of CAYUTT010000172.1, read as the reverse complement.
CGGGCAGTTCAATGACCATGCCGACGACCATACGCGGCGAAGCCGCGCCCTTCTTGCGCAATGGGGCATCCCAGGAACCCCTTGTGGGGCTCTCCCGGTCCGCACTCGCCGAGCGCCTGACCGGTCTTGGCATGCCCGAGCGGCAGTTTCGCATGCGCGTGAGCCAGCTTTGGAGTTGGGTCTACGTGCACGGCGCGACCGATTTCTCCGCCATGACCGACGTCGCCAAGGACCTGCGCCACGCGCTCGCCGCGCGTTTCACCTTGGCGCGCCCCGAGATCGTCACTGAGCAAGTTTCCATCGACGGAACGCGCAAATGGCTGCTCCGCCTCGACGACGGCAAGGAGGTTGAAACGGTCTATATCCCGGAAGAGGGTCGGGGCACGCTCTGCGTCTCGAGCCAGGTCGGCTGCACGCTCAATTGCACCTTCTGCCACACAGGGACCCAGCGCCTCGTACGCAATCTCACCGCGGGCGAGATCGTCGGCCAGATCATGCTCGCCCGCGACCGGATCGGCGATTGGCCGGGCGCCACCCCACACGATCCGCGCGGCCTCCCGACGTCTGAGCGCAAGATCACGAATGTCGTGCTCATGGGCATGGGGGAGCCACTCTACAATTTCGACAATGTGCGCAACGCCTGCGCCATCGCCGCCGACGGCGAAGGGCTATCCATCTCCAAACGCCGCATCACGCTTTCCACCTCAGGCATCGTGCCGGAGATTCCGCGTTGGGGCGAGGAAGCCGGCACCATGCTCGCCATCTCGCTCCACGCCGTGCGCGACGAGCTCCGCGACGAACTCGTGCCCATCAACAAGAAGTGGCCGCTTCGCCAGCTGCTGGAGGCCTGCCGCGCCTATCCTGGCCTCTCCAATGCCAAGCGCATCACCTTCGAATATGTGATGCTGAAGGGCGTCAACGATTCCATCGAGGACGCGAAGGCCTTGGTGCGCCTCCTCGCCAAGATCCCGGCCAAGATCAACCTGATCCCCTTCAACCCGTGGCCCGGCGCACCCTATGAATGCTCCGATTGGGAGCAGATCGAGAAATTCGCCGAGGTCGTGAACCGCGCGGGCTATGCGAGCCCGGTCCGCTCTCCCCGCGGCCGCGACATCATGGCGGCCTGCGGCCAGCTCAAGAGCACGAGCCTGAAGCAGCGCGCCAGCGAGCGCTTCGCGGCAGCCACCTGAGCGTTCGACCGCTACCGTTTCGCCCAGAGAAGCGCCGCTTCCAGCCGGTCGTTACCCCAGAACAGCTCATCGCCCACGGTGAAGGCCGGCGCACCGAACAGGCCGCGTGCGGCCGCTTCGTCGGTTTGCGCGCGGAGCGCGTCCTTGGTCTCGGACGCATGCGCCGCCGCCATCGCCGCCTCGGCGTCCATGCCGAGCCTTTCGAGGATCGCGCACAGCGTCGCATCCTCGGAGATGTCCTTCTGCTCGGCATAGTTTGCGAGGAACACGGCCCGGGTGAAAGGAGGAGTCCAGCCGTCTTTCTCTCCCACCAGCGCGAGCCGCGCAGCTTTCAGCCCGTTCTGCGGGAAGTGTACGGGCGGCAACTCGAGCGGAAGGCCCTCCGCCTCGCAAACCCGCGCCAAGTCGCGCCACATATACCGCCCCTTCGCCGCGTAGATATTGAACGGCGAGTCGTTCCAGCCCTGCGCCTTGAAGATCGGCCCGAGCAGGAACGGCCGCCAGCGCACCGTGACGCCTGCCTCCGCGGCCAACCTCTCGATGCGCATGGCCGTGGGATAGGAGTAGGTGCTGGCGAACTCGTACCAGAAGTCGATTTCGGGCATGGGGCGCGGTCCGTTAGACTCATCCCTGCATATCGCCTAACGCTGTCCGCGTCACGGCCGGGAGAGAAACGAAGCTTGGTTGCGCGCCTGATCTTGAGGGGGCTCGTCATGGTGGTGGCGTTCTGCGTCGCCGCCCTCTGCGCGCTCGCGGTGCTGTTCGCGCTTGGCTCCATGTGGGTGGGCGAAGAGCTTCGCGCCGCCGCCCCGCCGGACGATCCCATCTTTGCTCGGGAAGGGGCCACGGCTTTTGGCATCGTACTGTTTGCGGCAACCGTCACTCCGGCGCTCACGGCGCTTCCCGCGCTGTTCGCCGTGGTGGTTGGAGAGGTTCTGCGCCTGCGCTCCTGGCTTTACTACGTGCCGGCAGGCGGCGCATCGCTCGCGGCAGTCCCCCTGCTGGCCGGCGCCTCGGCCAACGGCTTGCCCGCGGTTCCCGCGGGCGAATATATGACGATCTTCGTGACCGCCGGCTTCGCCGGTGGGTTTATCTACTGGTTGCTGGCCGGTGCCCGGGCCTGAAAGGCAAGCCCAGCCGGTCATGGCCCAGCGCCACCAGCCACGGCTCCGGCCTATAATGCGTCACGGTCTCCCGCCAGGCCCCCTCGGCCAGAGCGCGGATTCGCCGCCTCAAGGCAAAGCCCGGGCGCCGGTTGGATTCTTTAGACGGTGTTGGCGTGGGGGCACTCGCTTCCATCGGTCCATTCCTCTTGTCTCCCGAGGTTGAAAACGCATTCGCCCTCACTGGGTTCCGACAAGCATGCGCGTGCGACCACAGCAGTTCTCCACAGCTTGCGCGCTGTTGCACAACAATGCTGTCACAGGGCCTTTGACGAGCCGTCAGAGGCTCATCGAGCGTGCCTCCGTCTCGTTGCACCGGAAACACACCGGGAGCGCTCTTGACGGGCGCCGGTACGGTTCTGGCCCGCGCCGGCAGCGCCTTACGGCACACCGGACACCACTTGCACAAGCGCATCGCCTGCCTATAGTCGCGGCGGAATCGAACCGTCCAGCTTCTGGCCGCCGCGAGGTCTTTCTCATGACCGACATCAAAAAGGTGGTGCTTGCCTATTCCGGCGGGCTCGACACCTCGATCATCCTCAAATGGCTGCAGGAGACCTATTCCTGTGAAGTCGTGACCTTCACGGCCGATCTCGGCCAGGGGGAAGAGCTGGAGCCCGCCCGCAAGAAAGCGGAGATGCTCGGCATCAAGGAGATCTTCGTCGAGGATCTGCGCGAGGAGTTCGTCCGCGACTACGTGTTCCCCATGTTCCGGGCTAACGCGCTCTACGAGGGCGTCTATTTGCTCGGTACCTCCATCGCCCGGCCGCTCATCGCCAAGCGCCAGATCGAGATCGCGCGCGAGACCGGCGCCGACGCGGTCGCCCACGGCGCCACCGGCAAAGGCAACGACCAGGTGCGCTTCGAGCTCACCGATTACGCGC
>CAYUTT010000171.1:0-4929 GCA_964447575.1 uncultured Methyloceanibacter sp. | reverse complement strand
GAGGCCTGCCAGGGCGACGGCGTGATCAAGATCGAGATGCACTTCCTGCCCGACATCTACGTCACCTGCGACGTGTGCAAGGGCAAGCGCTACGACCGCGAGACGCTGGAGATCAAGTTCAAGGGCAAGTCGATCGCCGACGTGCTCGACATGACCGTCGAGGAGGCGGCCGAGCTGTTCAAGGCCGTGCCCGCCGTGCGCGACAAACTGCTCACGCTGGCGCGCGTCGGCCTCGGCTATATCCATGTCGGCCAGCAGGCGACGACGCTGTCGGGCGGCGAGGCGCAGCGCATCAAGCTGTCCAAGGAGCTGTCGAAGCGCGCCACGGGCCGCACGCTCTATATCCTCGACGAGCCGACCACGGGGCTCCACTTCCACGACGTGGCGAAGCTGCTCGAAGTGCTGCACGAGCTGGTGGACCAGGGCAACACGGTGATCGTCATCGAGCACAATCTCGAAGTGATCAAGACGGCGGACTTTATCGTCGATCTCGGCCCCGAAGGCGGCGACAACGGCGGAAGCGTGGTCGCCACCGGCACGCCCGAGGAGGTCGCAGCTGTGCCTGCAAGCTATACCGGCCACTATCTCAAGCAGCTGCTCGACCGGCGGGGCGGCGCGTCAGGTGCGCGCGGCAAGCGCCCGGCCAAGGCGGAGGCGGCGGAGTAGCGCATCGAGCCAGCGCCACAACCGGCCGAAATCACTATAAGACTCGCTTTTTCCGCGATTAAGGCGCATGTCTCGGGGCATCATCGGGCGAGCGTCACAGGCCCCGGTGACTGAGAGAGCTTTCGTCGCGCTCCCGCCTGAAACCTAGGAGCGTTCATGCCCTCGCCCAAAGCCGCCCCGACACCGCGCCACGCGTCCCGCAGAAGAGTCGCCATGACCGAAGACGAGCCCTCCGGGCATGGCTTTGCAACCGGGCACGAGGTGATGCTCACCAAACGCTACCCGCCGCGGAAGGCCGCGCCCGGTCCCTACAAGGTGGTCGCTCAGCTTCCCCCGCGGGACGGCCAGTTCCAATACCGCATCAAGAGCGGCTGCGAGCCGTTCTACCGCACCATCGCGGAAAGCGAGATCGAGCGGACCTAGCGCGCGCAAGGCTCCCGCCCGCGCCAACCTCGGACCCAACGCCATGCAATGCCTGGTTTGTGCCGGCGAGGCCAAAGACCTCACCCCGCCCGATTTCGACGGTCACGTGATCGCGTGCCCGCGCTGCGGCAAATACGAGATCCTCGGTTGCACCTGGGACATCTTTGAAAAGGCCTCGCAGCCCGAGCGGGAAGCGGCGCTGGGCAAGGCCGCCTTGCTGCAAGGCGTCTCCCGCTGGCCGACGATCAAATCCATCAACTTCTGAGCGCTGCGCGCTTGCGCACGGGACGCACGCGAAGAGGTGCCACAGTGCCCGACAGCTATACCGGGCAGTATCTCAAGCAGCTGCTCGGCAAACGGGCGGGCAAGGTCGAGGCTGCTGAGTAGCGGAAAATCTGCAATTCTGACTTGCCGAGTCGAACTTGGACACGTAGCTTGAGTTTGCCGCTCGGTAGAGAGGCGCCCCTTGGACAGGAGGCAAATTGCCCGGATGGGCAGATCGCAATGAACCTGGACTGGTTCTGGTTGTGCAAAGTCCCGAGGTCAGCAGGCATTGACCTTGGTGCCTCCCGGACCGGTCCTCGATAAAGAGGATCGATCATGACTTCTTAACTTATCCTGAAAATCGAACAGTGTGGCGAACAGGTCTATGGCCCTGTGCGCAAGATCATTGGCCTTTTGGGCCCGAAGGCATTTTGCCACCTGATTGACGTCGCTGACTTGTCGGCGAATCCCCGTTCAGCAAAACGTGGACCAGTTACCTCCGAGATCGAAGTCAGCCTTGATGAAACGCCGGAACTCTTCCCTGCGAAAACAAAGGGGCTTCTTTTGGCGTCATCTTCCTACCGAGTGCTCGAACGTCAGCGTTATCAGCTCAATTTCGTCGACACTGACGCCGAGGGTCTCCTGGACGGAGGTCACAATGCACTTGCTATCGGGCGCCACGTCTTGCGCGAGGCAGGCGCTACCACCTCAGATCTGAAGAAAATTGGCGACTGGGCTGATTTCGTCTCGGCCTGGAAGTCCAAGCGGCAGGCTATCGCCGACGTAGAGGACGTCCTGGACTTCCAGGTACCTGTAGAGATTCAGGTGCCGGCACACATGCAGGACCGTGAGGTGGTCGACGAGTTCCGCACCTCGCTTCTTGAGATTGGAGCTGCAAGGAACAACAATGTTCAGCTCACGGATGAGACAAAGGCAAACAAGCAAGGGCTCTACGCCGAGTTAAAGGGATTCTTGCCTGCCGAGCTCGCTGAACGCGTGGAATGGAAGGCGAACGAGGGTGGCGAGATTAAGGTCCGTGAAATCGTCGCCCTATGTTGGATTCCACTTTCCAAGCTGAACCTGCCTGGTGGCCTCCGCGTCAATCCTAACCAAATCTACCGCAACAAGGGCGTCTGCGTTGAAGCTTTCAACGCACTTCTCCGCCACGATGATGTGTCCTCTAAGGTGGAGGGCGGATATGAGCGGCAACTGCAGTGCGAGAGCATTCGCTCGGCGCTGCGCGTCGGTGCGAGCTTACCTGATATGTACGACCAGCTCGTGAGGCAATTCCCTGAAGCTTACAACAAGGCGGGAGGAAGCTTCGGCCGCATCACCGCGGTCAAGATGTTCGACGCTGAGAAGGCGAAAGAGAAGAATAAGAAGTACCTGCGCAAGAAGCCTCGGTCACCCTTCTATGGCCGCGAGATGCTGTATACCTGCCCCGACGGCTTCGTCGTACCGTTCCTCTACGGGATGCGTGCCTTAATGCAGGTGGATGGCCAGGGACTCGTGAGTTGGCGCCACGACCCGACCGCCTTCCTCAATTCCCGGCTCGTGGAAGTGATGCGGAGCTATAAGTTGGTTATCGAGCTTGGCGACTTTGATCCGCAGAAGGTCGGCAAAAACATCAGCGCCTACCAGTTTGCCGAGAGCGCCGTTTCCGCCACTCTCGCCAATGCGTAATTTTCCGATGGCCAGGAGAAATCCTGGCCATCCCCACCTTCATCCGGAACAGCATAATGACCACGGAGTACGTCTGTCCCGCGTGCATCAACGATGGTGGCGTTAGATCATTTATCGAAGGAGCCGCCGAAAGCAACGTGTGCTCATACTGCGGGGCCACCTCAGACGAGCCAATCGCCGCGCCACTAGAGGATGTGGTCGATTACATGCAGGCGTGCCTTTATCCGCATTTCGAGGACCCAGCAAATTCGCTGCCCTATGAGTCCCGAGAAGGCGGCTATCAAGGAGAAACCTTTTCAACGTTTGAATTGCTTGTCGAGGTTATCGGGCTCGACCTCCCCAACGATGTCAATGACCGACTCCTCGACGCAATCGTTGACGGAATGGAGAATACTCTGTGGTCTCAAACAGATCCGTTTTCTTTAAGTCCAGTCGAGCGGTTACGCTTCAGCTGGGAAAATTTTTGCGAACTGATCAAACATCGCAGGCGATACTTCTTCCTCGGCGAAAAACGGCATGACCGCGAGATTTTCGATCCAGCTCAAACCCTCAAAGTAATCTTTTCGTATGCAGAGGATGCCGGTCTCCTCGTCCCACTTGTGAAAGGCACAACCCTATTCCGCGCTCGTCATCAACCTCCAGAGTCGATTTATCAGACAGCGCTTGACCTCGGACCACCACCCACGAAGAAAGCCATCCAGACCAATCGCATGAGTCCTCCTGGCATTGTGATGATGTATGTTGCCGAGGATGTCGAGACGGCACTTGCGGAGACTGCAAATGCGCCGGGTGACTTTGTGGTCGCGACATTCAAGACTGAACGAGATGCCCTTATCCTCGATCTGACTGAACTCCCTCGTGTGATGAGCATATTCGAGGAGCTTCCGGATTCTCTAGAATACGATCCTAGACCTAGGCAGATCTTTCTTCGTGACATCGCTTACGATATTTCCAAACCGATTGCCCGGGACGATCGAGTCCACGTTGAGTATGTACCAACCCAAATCGTTACCGAGTATCTCCGCACCGTTAAGTCAATCGACGGCCGTCCGATCGAAGGCATCCGATTCAAGAGTTCCCGTCATGGCGTTGGCAACTCCCTAGTCTTGTTCGCCGACCAGACGAACCTCTTGCTCCCCAAATCGGAGCAGCCCGAAATGTACGGCTTATGGCGAGACTGATGGCTGAGTTTTCACGGCTCCTCGCTCAAAAACGTTACTGCCGCTCAGGTGATGGGCTGGAACCGCTGAGAGGCATCTTCTTTCACGCCCTCCCCGCCGCCGTCGCTTCGGGCACCTCGATCAGCCGCCCCGATTTCACGTCGTAGAGATAGCCGTAGATGGGCACATCCGGCGGGACCAGCGGGTGGGCCCGGATGCGGGCCACGTCCACGGTGACGTTCTCGGCCTGGTGGGCGATCATAAGCCAGTCGATCTGATCGCCTGCGGTGGAACCGGGCAATGACTCGTTGAGATGCGGAACGGCGCGGCGACCTCAGGTCGTGCCGGCGCAAGAGGGTCTTTTCAGCGCGCGGGGAACCGTCAGCGACGCTTCTTGGCGACGCCCTTCTGGGCCGGATTGCCGGGCGACTTGGACTCGGCGAACGGCGAGGCCGACACCGGCGCCGCCTTCTTCTTGTCCTGCTTCGGCTTCTTCTTTTCGCGATTGCTTCTCTGCTGGCCTTTGGCCATGGGGGTTCTCCTTCGAGGGCGGGGCGGACACGGAACGGGGGGCCGATTCCCGGCTCACCACCACTCCTATGGCGCGTCTCCGTGCCGCCGCCTAGCGGTTTTTGACGGCCCGGCGCTGCCGCCAGCCGCCCGGATAGAGCGAAGCGCCATCCGGGGGTCCGTGTGCGGGCGCTCGTCCCCGCGAAGGCGGGGACCCAGGGTC
>CAYUTT010000170.1:2662-4933 GCA_964447575.1 uncultured Methyloceanibacter sp. | reverse complement strand
CTCAGCCCTTCGTGGTCTTGGCCTGCATGTTGCGGAAGGCGTCGGCCATGAGCCAGGAGAGCTGCTGGGCCTGGATGCCGAAAGTCTGCATCTGGGTCTGCACGTAGCGGCTTTGCAGCGTCACGACTTCCTGCATGTCCTTGGCCTTGCTGAGGTCGCTCGCGAGCGCGAAGGAGCGTTCGGCGTTCTCCTTGGCGAAGGTGATGGCGCGCTCCTGCAGGGCCTTGAAGTTGCCCGCCTCGGGGCCGGTCGAGGACCAGGCATTCATGGCCTGGCTCATGAACTCCATGAACTGACCGTAGGCCACGCGCGCCTGCTCCACATTCTTCTCGGCGAAGTCGCGCATCTCTTCAGGAATCTCGAACATCTGCTTGTCTGCCATGGGGTCCCCTTAAGGCCACGGGCCTGGCGAAGGGCGGGGCTTTGAGCCCGCTTCGGTAGCTGCCCTAGATTACAGCATTTTCCGGCCGGGAAGCTATCCGCGGGGCCTTAAGGAACGCTTGCCTTAACGGGGGCCTCAAGGAACGGGAGCCTTGGCGGCCTGGCCGACCTGGAGCTTCCAGTTCTGGATCGGGCCTCCGGCCGTATCGAGCTTTCCGGCCAGGTAATAGAGCCGGGCGGTATCGGCGCCCTTGGCCGTGCAGAAGCGGTCCTGGAGGAAGAAGGGCGGGATCGCCTGATAATACAGCGTGGCGCGGAGCTCGGCCGGCTCGCCCTCGATCTCGCTGAGCGGCACTCGATAGAGAATGGTATCGGCGCCGGCATTCTCGGCGCTCTCCGCATAGTCGGGATCGCCGTCCGTGCCGACCGGCGCCACATCCTCGGCGAGGTCGCGCTTGGCGCCGAAGGCCGATGCGATCTCCGCGCGCTCCTCGAGCGGCAGGAAGCCATGAGGCAGGAGGCGGTTGTCCTTCACCTTGGCGCAGATCGAGAGGAAGCTCGAGGTGAGCGGCCCTTCGGGCTTGGCGTGCGCGCCGCAAGTTGGCGTGTCCGTGTCGGCGGGTCCGGCGGCGAGCTCCTGATAGATCTGCGCCTGGTCCTGCTTGGCGATGACCTGATAATGGGGCTGATGCGCCCGCGCTTGCGGGTCGATGCGCGCGCCGCAATCCGGCGTCCACCACAGCTCGCCGGCGACCGGTTCGCCCGCCTCGTCGACGATCACGCCGGACCGGTTGGTGCGGCCCGAGGCCCACAGCACCGTGCCGTGTTCGTCGCGCACGCTGAACTCGACGAAGGCGCGGCGGAAGGCGACGCCGGAGGGGAATTTGTGGCCGGCCTTGTTGCGGACCGTGACCTTGGCAGTGAGCATGCCGTCCTCGCGCGTCACCTCGCTCAGGAGAATGTCCGCGGTCTTGCCCGCCTGCTCGATCATGGCGCGCTCGATGACGAGGAGGGGATCGACGCCGCGCCGCGAGGGCAGCATCGGGTCCTCGGTGCGGATGCCGAGCACCTCGGGGAATTGCTGCGCCATCTTGGTGAGGAACAGGTTCAGGCCGACCAGCGTGTGCTTGGCGAAACCCTCGCGGGGCTCGAGGTCGATGTCCTCGGGGGGCAGCGTGAACTCGGCCTGCGGGAAGGAGCTGTATTCCTGGATGCTGGCGATCTTGCTGCGATAGGGGACGCCGCGCGCGTTCTTCTTCGGCATGTGGCAGTCCTGGCAAGACTGCGCCTTGCCGCCGGCGCCGGCCGGCAGCGGTCCGTCGACCGTCTCGCCGGTGCGGTAGGAGGAGAAGGCCCATTCCGGATAGGTCGCCTGCTCGTAGGTATGGCCGACGATCTCGCCGCGATGGAGCACCGGCAGATGCACCGTGTGGCAGCTCGCGCAGACTTCCGAGCTCGTCACATGCTCGCTATGCGCCGCGACCAAGCCGGTGGCCGCCTCCATGGATTTCTTCTTCGGGTCCTCGAAGGGCCCGAAAATGTCGCCCGGCTCGCCGACGAGGAAGGTGCCGGTGAATGTCTGGGCGAGGCCGGTCAGCCCGGGATTGAGCACCTCTTGCCGCTCCGCCACGCAGGCGTTCTGCGGCTGATCCTTCACCTTCGCCGAGGCCTCCTTGCCGAGCACCATGCTGTGGCAGGTGGTGCAGGACACGCCGTCGCGTCCGCGGGGTAGGGGACGGCGTCGAGCGCCTCGCGGGCGAGCGGCGTGCAGCTGCCCGACTCCGCGTGCTGGTCGATGGCGTGCTGGCGGTGGCCCTGCACCGCATGGCAGCTCATGCAGGTGTCCTCGATGAGCGCGGCCGACTCCGGGTGAAACGTCTCGATCTCGCT
>CAYUTT010000170.1:0-2562 GCA_964447575.1 uncultured Methyloceanibacter sp. | reverse complement strand
GCTGCTATAGGGCTTGTGGCTGCGCAGGCGGCGCTGAAACGCGGTGATCGCGCTTTTCACCTTGTCGGCGTCGGTCGCAGCCTCCTCGTGGAAGGTGCGGAATTGAACGGTTGGCGCGGGACCGCCGCCGCGCCGCCCAAGCACCGTATCGCGCGGCTTGAAGTGGTCCTCCAGGTGGAAGTCGTGGCTGAGGAAAGTCAGCGGCTCGCCCGGCTCGCCCTTGACGTTGCGGAGCGAGGCGAAGGTCTGGTTGGCGCGCGCCGATGAATGGCAGTTGGTGCAGTAGAGACCGAAGCCGGTGTTGGGATAGGCGTTGGCGGAGGTGGCGGGCCAGCTCGGCGCCCAGCGGCCTTCGCCCCAGCCGAACCAGCCCCAATACCAGCCGTCATGGGACATTTCGCTCGCGCGCACCATGATGGCGGCGCCGTGCTCCGGAAACAGGTGCACCAGATCCACGTCCTGGCAGTGGGAGGTGGGCGGCGGAAACATCTCCTTGATCATGATGGCACCGTCCGGCACCGGCGCCTCGCTCTCCTTGTGCTCGTCGCCTTCCGCGCGGTTCGCCCTGAGCCACGCGACCATGTCCGGCGAATACCAGACGACGGTCGGCGCGTGCGTGCCGTGATAGTCGCTCTTCCATTCGCCATTGTGGAACGTGCCGAGGAAGGGACCGGTGTCGCGGATGCTCTTGTCGCTCTCCCAGCCGGCATCCGCGCGGCGATGACAATAATTGCGCAAGAAGCCGGCGAGCTTGGCCTCGTACTGGTCGTGCGAAATCGTGCCGGGCTTGCGCACCGCCGCCTCGAGCTCATCGCAGAGCGCGGCATCTGCAGCCACGAGCGGCTCGGCCCGTTCCACCGGACAACTCGGCGCGGCAATGGCGCTTCCGCCAACGAACAGCGCGAGATAAGCGGCTTTCGACAGGCGGAGCGTAGTCGTGGGGAACACGGGCACCAGGTTCCTTGTCTCGGGAAGCCGAGCATAGGTTGGGCCGGCGCGGCCGGTCAAATTAACGTCTCGCGTGTTGGTGAATAGTCAGGTTCGTGGCAGGAAGCGCAGGCATGACCGTCGCGAACGAATCCCTGGTGCGCGGAGAGACGCGGGAGCTGACGCCGCGTGCCATCGCCACCGGCATGATTCTCGGCGCACTGCTTGCGCCCTGCAACGTCTATTCCGGTCTCAAGATCGGCTGGACGTCAACATGTCGATCACGTCGCTCTTGCTCGCTTTCGCGTTTTGGGTGCCGGTCTCCCGCGCGCTTGGGCTGAATTCGTGGGGCATGCTCGAAAGCAACATCAATCAAACGACCGGCTCTGCTGCGGCGGCCATCGCATCGGGCGGACTGGTGGCGCCGATCCCGGCACTTGCGCTCATGACCGGCGGCAATCTGCCTTGGCCCATGCTCGCGGCCTGGGTGTTCGCGGTGAGCTTTCTCGGCATTTGGGTCGGCTGGTATCTGCGGCCGCGGTTGATCGTGCAGTCGAACCTGGTGTTCCCCGCGGGTATGGCCACGGCGGAGACCATGCGCGACATGTTCAGTCATGGCCGCGAAGCGATGCGGCGCGTGGCCGTTCTGCTGTCGAGCCTGAGCGGCGCGGTGCTGTTCAATGCGGTCGACAGTTTCCTTTGGCAGGTCCCGCGGTTCGCGTCCTCGGTCACGGCCAAGAAGCTGACGCTCGCTTTCGATCCCTCACTGCTTCTGCTCGGCTTCGGCACCATCATCGGCCTGCGCGCCGGGCTGGGGCTGCTTGGCGGGGCGTTGCTCGCTTGGGGTGTGATCGCGCCGGAGCTCATCGCCCGTGGGGCGGTTGCCGTCGGGGAAACCGACGAGAACTGGTTTCAAGCTTTGGTCTCCTGGCTGCTTTGGCCCGGTGTCACCATGATGGTGACGGCCAGCCTCACGAGCTTCGTCGCGGCAGCCATTGAGGCCCGTCGCTCGCCGATGGAGCGGGCGGCGCTGCAGCGCGAGTCGGGCGCGTCCATGCGCCTTGCCGGATTTCTCTTAGCGGCGGCGATCACCGTGGCCCTCCAGATCGTGCTGTTTGGCATTCACTGGACCATGGCCGTCCTGGCCATACCGCTGGCCTTCCTGCTCGCCATGGTCGCGGCGCGCGTGGTCGGCGAGACTTCGGTGCCGCCCATCGGCGCCATCGGCAAGGTCTCGCAGCTCTCATTCGGCATTATGGCGCCGGGCCAGCCGATCACCAATCTGATGGCCGCGAATGTCGCCGGCGGCGCGGCGGGGCAAAGCGCGGACCTGCTCAACGATTTCCGCGCGGGCCATCAGGTTGGCGCCAATCCCGCCCGCCAAGTGGTGGCGCAGTGTGCCGGCGTTCTCGTCGGCAGCCTGATCGGCAGCCTCGTCTATCTGGCGCTGATCTCCGATCCCGCGACCCAGCTCCTCACGCCGGAATGGCCCGCGCCGGCCGTGGCGACGTGGAAGGCGGTGGCGGAGACCTTGGGCGCGGGACTTTCGGGCATTCCGCCGTCGGCGCTGACGGCCATGGGCCTTGCCGGTGCGGTCGGCGTGGTGCTGGCGCTGCTCGAGCGGCGGGCGAGCGG
>CAYUTT010000169.1:0-4935 GCA_964447575.1 uncultured Methyloceanibacter sp. | reverse complement strand
GATGCGGGCGGCGTCGAGGCCGTAGTGCTGGGCGAGAGCCTCGCGCAGCGGCCCTGCCGAGCCGTCCGGGTAGCGTGACAAGCGCGCCGCTGCCGCGAGATAGGCGTCGACCGCCTTAGGCGAGGGGCCGAGCGGCGTCTCGTTGGAGGAGAGCTTGACGACCTGTCCGGCACCCGGGAGCGCGCTCGTGCCCGGGACGTAGGGCGCGATGTTGAGAATGCCTGGACGCGGGGTGGGCCCACGTTGGGCGGCCATCGGTCTTGCTCCTTGGCGGCTTGGGTTCGAAGGGCCTCTCATACGGCCATTTCTCAAGCCAAGGCAAAGAAAAGATTGACTTTCAACGATGGCGCCATAGCTAACGCCAAATTGTATAGTTTCAGGTCATGCTGGCCTCAGGACGAGGCGCTGGAAGGGCCATAGCGTAGCGATGAACGAGACCCCGGGAGCGGAGAGCTTCGCCGACCTCAAGCGGCGGGAGCAGATCACCAATCCCCAAAGCGAGATCCTGCATTTCCCGGCAAGCGAGCCCCTGCCGCTCGATTGCGGGGGTGCGCTCGCGCCGCTGTCCATCGCCTACCAAACCTACGGCACGCTGAACCCCGACAAATCCAATCTCATCCTCGTCTGCCATGCGCTGACAGGCGACCAGCACGCCGCCAATCTCCATCCCGTCACCGGCAAGCCCGGCTGGTGGGACACCATGGTCGGACCCGGCAAGCCGATCGACACGAACCGCTATTTCGTGCTCTGCCCCAACGTCATCGGCGGTTGCATGGGTTCCACGGGGCCGGCCTCCATGAATCCGGCGACCGGGCGCCCCTATGGCCCGGATTTCCCCGTCATCACCGTGCGCGACATGGTCCGCGCGCAGGCGCGCCTTCTCGACCACCTTGGCGTGGACCAGGTTCTCTCCGTGCTCGGTGGCTCGATGGGCGGTATGCAGGTGCTGGAATGGGCCGCGACCTACAAGGACCGCGTGTTCTCGGCGATTCCGATCGCCTGTGCCGCGCGTCATTCCTCGCAGAACATCGCCTTCCACGAGGTCGGCCGCCAGGCGGTGATGGCCGATCCCGATTGGTGCCAGGGCCGTTATCTCGATGAGGGCAGGAGCCCGCGCAAGGGCTTGGCGGTCGCGCGCATGGCCGCGCATATCACCTATCTGTCCGATGCGGCGCTGCACGACAAGTTCGGGCGGAACCTGCAAGACCGGGAGAAGGTCACGTTCGGCTTCGACGCGGATTTCCAGGTGGAGAGCTATCTGCGCCACCAGGGCATGAGCTTCGTCGACCGTTTCGACGCCAACTCCTATCTCTACATCACGCGGGCCATGGACTATTTCGACATCGCCGCCGACCATGGCGGCGTGCTGGCCAATGCTTTCCTCGGCACCAAGACGCGATTCTGCCTCGTGTCGTTCACCTCGGACTGGCTGTTCCCCACCGAGGAAAGCCGGGAGGTCGTGCACGCGCTGAACGCGGTCGCCGCGAATGTCAGCTTTGTCGAGATCGAGTCCAACAAGGGCCATGACGCCTTCCTGCTGCACGAGCCCGAGCTGTTCGACACCGTGCGCGGGTTCCTGTCCGCGGCGGCGCGCCATCGCGGCATCAAAGAGGCTGAAGGGTGGCTGCCGTGAACGTCAATATCCCGACCCACCGGATTCGTCCGACCGAAACGAGCCGCGTCGACCTTCTTCTCATCGCGGAGATGGTGAAGCCCGGCTCGCGCGTGCTCGATATCGGCTGCGGAGACGGCACGCTGCTGCGCCTGCTCGCCGAGAAGCATGGCGTCGACGGCCGCGGCATCGAGATCAGCCAGGCGGGCGTGAACAATTGCGTGGCGCAGGGGCTTGCCGTGATCCAGGGCGACGCCGACACCGACCTCGCCTACTATCCCGACCTCGCCTTCGACTACGCGATCCTGTCTCAGACCATCCAGGCGACCTACAGCCCGCGCCATGTGCTGGAGCAGTTGCTCCGCATCGGCAAGCGCGCGGTGGTGTCCTTCCCGAATTTCGGCCACTGGAAAGTGCGCACCCAGCTGATGTTCGGCGGGCACATGCCGCGTACCGACAATCTGCC
Organism: uncultured Methyloceanibacter sp.; assembly: GCA_964447575.1. Taxonomy (GTDB): domain Bacteria; phylum Pseudomonadota; class Alphaproteobacteria; order Rhizobiales; family Methyloligellaceae; genus Methyloceanibacter. The sequence continues at coordinate 2,857 of CAYUTT010000169.1, read as the reverse complement.
GGAGACCTGGTCCGACACGCCCAATATCCATCTCTGCACGATCAAGGATTTCCTCGCGCTATGCGAGGAGATCGGCGCCAAGGTGGAGCGTGCCGTGGCGCTGAACGCCTCCGGCACAAAACTCGTGGCCATGCCGCTGTTCGCCCAGAACCTGTTCGGCGAGCAGGCGGTGTTTCTGCTTTCGCGTTAGCTGCGCGGCGTCACCGCGCCGGCGGGGACCGGCACGATGCGGCGGCGCATCTTCCGCTCCGTCTCGCGCACCGGCATCGCCGCATAGACCTGCTTGGTGGCCTCGACCAGGATCACGCCCGAGAAGGTCGGCCAGAGGATGAGCCCGAGCCGCTCCCAGAAGGCCGGCCAGCGCGTCAGCACCCGCCAATTGAACGGCGGCAAATAGAGCGCGTATTGCCAACCCTCGGGCTGGAACATGGCCTCCTTGAGAAGCTTGGTAAGCTGGGAGCGGCTGAATGGGCTGCCATAGCCGAAGGGCGTGGTATCGACCCTGGCCCACAGGCCGCGCCGGTTGGGCACGACGATCAGGAGCCGGCCATCGGGCTTGAGAACGCGCCATAGCTCCCGCAGCAGCGCGTGCGAGCGCTCCGACCATTCCAGCATGTGCACGAGCAGGATGCGGTCGGCGGACTCGTCGTCCAGCGGCAGGTCCGTTTCGTCGACCAGCGCGGCCTGGGAAGGGCCGCGCTCGGGCCATGGCAGCGCGCCGAGTCTGGCAGGCATGAGGGCGCCAACACTCAACGCCTTGCCCCGGAACTCGCCGAGATAGGGTGTGGCGAAGCCGAGCCCGAAAACGCGCAGGCTCCTCACGTCGCTCCAGCGAGACCGGATGCGGGCGCGAATCAGACGGCGCACCATCAGGCCCAGCCGGTGGACGTAGAAATCCTTGAGGTCGATCGCATCGAGATGCATGGCTGAATTGTCAGGCGCGCTCGTTTAGGGTTCGTTCGTAAGGCACACCCCCGTCGCGTTTCAATCCGCGCCGTCCGGGTGCTAGGGTCCCGGCAAGGTTAGCGAATTTCGGAGGGGGAACCAAAGGGAGCGTAATGACGAAGCTCGAGATTCATCAATTTCCGGCGCGGAGCGATAATTACGGCGTGTTGATCCACGATCCAGAGACCGGGGCGACCGCGGCGATCGATGCGCCGGAGGCGGGGCCGATCCTCGCTGCGCTCGCGGAGAAGGGCTGGACGCTCAGCGATATTCTCGTCACCCACCACCACGCGGACCACACCGCGGGCATCGAGGCCCTCAAGAAGAAGACCGGCTGCACGGTCTACGGGCCGGCGCGGGAGGCCGGGCTGATCCCCGGCCTCGATGTCGAGGTGAAGGAGGGGGACGAGGTCAAGGTCGGCGGCGCGAGCGCCCGCGTGATCGAGACGCCGGGACACACGCGGGGCCACGTCAGCTATTTCTTCCCGGACGACGGCGCCGTGTTTGTGGGCGACACGCTGTTCTCGGTCGGCTGCGGCAAGCTGCTCGAAGGCGATGCGCCGACCATGTGGTCGTCGCTGTCGAAGCTCGCCGCGCTCCCGGCCGAGACCGCAGTCTATTGCGGCCACGAATATACCGGCGCGAACTGCCGCTTCGCGCTTACCATCGAGCCAGAGAACGCGGCGCTGCAGGCGCGGGCGAGCGAGGTGGCGGCGAACGACGCGATAGGCGCGCCGTCGCTGCCCACGACTATCGGCCAGGAGCTTGCCACCAACCCCTTCCTGCGCGCGTCCAGCCCGGCGATCCAGCACCGGCTCGGCCTGGAGGGGCGGTCCCTCGACGAGATTTTCGGCGAGGTCCGCCGCCGCAAGGACAGGTTCTAGGAATGACTGAGCCGCTCACCGCCGAGGAGGTGATCGCGCATCTGAAGCTCGCACCGCACCCCGAAGGCGGCTGGTACCGGGAGACCTTCCGGGACGCGCCGGGGCACAAGGGGCGGCCGCACTCGACCGCTATCCTGTTTCTGCTCAAGGCGGGGGAGGTGTCGCACTGGCACAGGGTCGACGCGGTGGAGATGTGGCATTGGTACGGAGGCGCCCCGCTGCTCCTCGAGATTGCGGATGATGCTGGCGTGCGCCACGAATTGCGGCTCGGGCCCGATCTCGTCCGCGGCGAGCATCCGCAAGGCATGGTGCCGGCGGGCGCGTGGCAGAGCGCGCGGAGCCTCGGGGCATGGACCCTGATTGGCTGCACCGTGGCGCCCGGCTTCGACTTCGCCGGCTTCGAGCTCGCCCCGCAAGGCTGGGAGCCTTAGGACACACCCGCCTTCCGGCCGGAGCGTCTATTGAGCGGCCTGGTCGTTGGCAGGCGCGCCGAGAGCCGGTTGAACGGGGCCAGTACATCGGAATCGGATGTCATCCCCACCGGAGCCCTTCATCATCTGCAGCTTCTGGCCCCGGGCGTGACAATGCGCCCCGGCAGCGCTGACGGCATTGCTCAGAGCCTTGGTCTTGTCTCCCAGGTTCGGGGTGCGAACAGCGAGACTATAAGTCCCATCTCCCAGCTCCTGCACTTGGCCTCCGGTGGAGGACGAGGAGCAGCCCGCTAGCACGCTGAGGCAAGCCATAATGCCCAGTCCAAGACGCAGCTTGCGCACGCAACAGATCAAAACCGTCTTACTCAAGATTCCTCCAAGCGCCGGGCCTCAATCCATGAGTTGGCCGCCATTGATCGTGAGCGTCGAGCCGGTGATCCAGGCCGACTCGTCGGCGGCGAGGAACACGACGCAGCGGGCGACTTCCTCGGCCTCGCCGAGACGTCCCACGGGGATCTGGCCCACGATGTGCTCCATCACCTTCTCGGAAACGTTGGCGAGAAGCTCGGTCGCAACATAACCGGGAGCGATGGCGTT
>CAYUTT010000168.1:0-4941 GCA_964447575.1 uncultured Methyloceanibacter sp. | reverse complement strand
CCAGCGCCAGAATGGAAAACTCCGACCGTGCAACGGTGGCAAGCCGCCTCGTCAAATTGTCCACCAAAGACGAACGTGAAATCACCCCGGCGAGGATGAGAATCTCTGCAACGGTGATAACTGCCGGATTCGCGAAACCGTTAAACATCTCCGCGAAAGGGACGATGCCTAGGATGACACCGGCTACCAGGCCTGCAAGCGCCACTATTTCAATACGAATTCTATCGGCGGCGAAGACCGCTAGCAGTGCAAACAGCAAAAGGAGCGTTGCTGTTTGAGGGAACGTCATCGACGAGGTCCCTTGCTAAGGCGCCTTGCGCCCAGAGCTTTCCTACGCTTGATAAAGCCGCCAGCGGCGAGGAATAACGGCGATATGGTCCCCGAGGTTCGCTTCCAATTCGAAGGGCACCTCGATTTCGATGCGATTGCGGTTGTCGCCGACCTCCAATTCGAGCCGTCGAGACCCGCCGTGCCGGCGCAAGGATGACACGACTCCGGAGATTGCGTCTGAGTCTTCTTCGACTAAGTCGGCGTCCTGCGGCCGGAAATGGAGCTGGGCCTGACCCGAAGGAAAATCGCCTGCGGACAACGGAAGGGGACGATCATCAAGCCATATCTTGCCGCGCTCGACGCGGACGGGAAGCATGCTTGACTCCCCAATGAACGAGAACACGAAGGGCGAGTTCGGCTCGTCGTAGATCTCGTCCGGCGTGCCCACCTGCTCGATCCTGCCCTCATTGAGCACGACTACCCGGTCAGCCAGCTCAAGCGCCTCCTCCTGGTCATGCGTGACGAATACCGTTGTATGGCCCGTCTGATCGTGAATCTCGCGGAGCCATCGCCGCAGATCGCGCCGGACCTTGGCATCGAGTGCACCGAATGGCTCGTCCAATAGCAGAACTCTGGGCTCGATGGCCAAGGCGCGGGCGAAGGCCACGCGCTGTCGCTGCCCGCCCGAGAGCTGTGCGGGGTACCGCTTGTCAAGCCCGGGAAGCTGCACGAGATCGAGCAGCTCAAGGGCACGTTGCCGGACGTCCTTTCGACTGGGGCGCCGGCGCCGCGGGCGAACACGCAGACCAAAGCCAACATTGTCGAGGACCGTCATGTGGCGGAAAAGCGCGTAGCTCTGAAAGACCAAGCCCACGTTCCGCTCTTGGATGGTGAGCGTAAGCGCGTCTTCTCCTCCGAAGAGTATGCGCCCCTCCGTCGGAACGTCCAAGCCAGCGAGGATTCTTAGGAGCGTCGTCTTGCCCGAGCCGGACGGGCCCAAGAGAGCGATTAGCTCTCCGGCGCGAATATCGAGCGAAACGTCATGCAACGCAGGCGTGATCCCGAAGGTCCTGACCACGTTCTCGATCGATACGTCCACAGGCTCCTCGCAATGCCAGGTCCTGCGATTCTCTTGCGACACAGGGTAGTTGATCCTATTTGCTACGGGGGCGTCCATGAATGTCTCCTAATGGCGGTTCAGGCCTGCGATCTGATCGGCATAGCGCCACTCAAGCAGCACCTTTACGGCAAGCGTCACGAGAGCAAGCAAAGCCAACAGGGACGCCACGGCGAACGCCGCAGCGAAATTGTACTCGTTGTAAAGAATTTCGACGTGAAGAGGCATGGTGTTGGTCTTGCCTCGGATATGGCCAGAGACTACCGACACCGCGCCAAACTCACCCATCGCGCGCGCGTTGCAAAGAATGACCCCGTAAAGCAGGGCCCACTTCACATTGGGCAAGGTTACGAGCAAGAAGGTCTTCAGCCCGGAAGCTCCAAGCGAGAGCGCAGCCTCCTCATCGCCTGTCCCTTGCTCCTGCATCAGCGGAATAAGCTCGCGTGCCACGAATGGGAACGTGACAAAAATTGTGGCGAGCACGATGCCTGGCACCGCGAAGATGATCTGGATACCCTCGCTTTGGAGCCATGGGCCGAAATAGCCCTGAAGCCCGAACAGGAGGACGTAGATCAATCCCGAAATGACAGGCGACACTGAGAAGGGAAGGTCGATCAGCGTATTGAGCATGCTCTTGCCCGGGAAATCGAACTTGGCGATGGCCCAGGATGCCGCGACGCCGAATAGGAGATTCGCCGGCACCGCAATCGCCGCCACAAGCAAGGTGAGGCGCACGGCGGCCATAGCGTCAGGTTCACTGATGGCCGACCAATAGGCACCCAGCCCAGCCCGGAACGCCTCCAAGAAAACGGCGAACAGAGGCAACAGCAGGAAGAGCACCAGAAATACAACGGCGACTATGATCAGCGTCAGGCGCACCGGACGCCGTTCCGTCGTTACCGAGCGGACGCGATCGGCACTGCTGCGGCCAGAGATGAAGTCGAGACCCAAAGCCATTCCGCTCATTGCCCGAACCTCCGTCTCTGCCAAGCTTGTAAGAGATTTACGAGAAGGATGACCGCGAAGGCGATCACCAGCATCGCGGCGGCGATGGCGGTTGCCCCGGCGTAGTTGAACTCCTCCAGCTTGATTACGATGAGGAGCGGCGCGATCTCGGAAACGAATGGGATATTGCCTGCGATAAAGATCACCGATCCGTACTCCCCAACCGCGCGGGCGAAAGCGAGCGCAAAGCCCGTGAGGATCGCGGGCAGGAGAGCCGGCAACATGACGAAGAACACGGTCTGGCGCCGGCTGGCGCCGAGTGAGGCTGCCGCCTCCTCGATCTCGCGATCGAAGTCTTCGAGCACGGGCTGCACAGTTCGGACAACGAAGGGAAGGCCGATGAACACGAGTGCGATACCGATACCGAGAGGCGTGTAGGCGACCTTGATGCCGAGCGGGGCAAGCCAGGCACCGATCCAGCCGTTGGGCGCATAGATCGCCGTCAACGCGATGCCTGCCACGGCGGTCGGAAGGGCGAAGGGCAGGTCGACGAAGGCATCGAGCAGGCGTCGCCCCGGAAAGCGGTAGCGAACCAGCACCCAGGCGACAATCATACCAAAGACGACGTTGATCGCCGCTGCGATCAAGGAGATGACGAAGCTCACGCGCAGCGCCGCAAGCGTGCGCGGCTCGGTTACGATTTGCCAGATGCCGTCCAGCCCCAAAGACGCTGCTTTGAGCATCGCCGCGGCAAGCGGAATCAAAACGATGAGCGACAGGTAGGTCAGAGTGAAGCCGAGCGCCAACCCAAATCCGGGGAGGACGCTCGGCTTTCTCGACATACGGCCGCTAGGTCGGGCCACCATGATCGCCTAGTTCGTCGACTTGGGCTGATAGATCTGGTCGAAGATGGCGCCAGCGGCAAAATGCTTTTCCTTCACCTTGCCCCAGCCGCCGAACAACGGATCCTCGATCGTCACCAGCTCGACCTTGGGGAAGCGCCCGGCATCGTCAGGGTCTGCGAACTCGGGTTTGAACGCCCGGTAGTAGTTCTTGGCGATGATCTTTTGCGCTTCCGGCGTGTAGAGGAAGTCCAGATAGGCATCCGCCACTTTGCGCGATCCCTTGGTATCGGCGACCTTGTCGACGACCGCGACCTTCGGCTCGGCCCTGATGGACAGCGGAGGCACCACGATGTCGAATTTGTCTGGGCCCAACTCTTGAATGGCGAGGAAGGCCTCGTTCTCCCAAGCGAGCAACACGTCCCCGATGCCGCGCTGCACGAAGGTCGTGGTCGAGCCGCGCGCGGCAGTGTCGAGCACCGGAACGTTACCGTAGAGCTTTGCAAGGAACGCCTTGTTCTTCTCTTCATCGTGGCCGTATTTGCCGTCGGCGAAGGCCCAGGCCGCCAGATAGTTCCATTGCGCGCCGCCCGAGGTCTTGGGGTTCGGCGTAATCACCTCGACGCCATCCTTCACCAGATCATCCCAGTCCTTGATCCCCTTGGGATTGCCCTTACGAACGAGAAACACGATGGTCGATGTGTAGGGTGAGCTGTTGTTGCCGAGACGCTTGGTCCAGTCCTTGTCGAGCAGCCCGGCCTGAGCGATCTGATCGATGTCGCCCTCGAGAGCGAGTGTCACGACGTCTGCTTGCAGTCCGTCGATGACGGCCCGGGCCTGCTTGCCGGAACCGCCGTGAGACTGGTCGATGGTGACGGTCTCGCCGGTCTTTTCCTTCCACTCCTTGGCGAAGGCGGCGTTTACTTCTTTGTAGAGCTCACGAGTCGGATCGTAGGACACGTTGAGCAGCGTGATGTCGGCCAACGCTGGGGCCACCGTGGTCAGACTGAGAGCTGCGGTGGTGAGAAGTATGCGAAGGTGCTTGTTCATGGACTGTCTCCCTTTCAACAAGACCCAAAACTCTATCTATTCAGTAGAGTTTATCAAGCGCGTAGTCGACCATTTTTGTTTCCATCGTGAGAACGGGAATTTCGTTGGAACGTCGGCCGCGCGAAAACGGTTCCCCAATCCAGTCGAAGGTCAGCCGCGTCCGCCAGCGGCGGAAGGGACCAATTCGCCTACGGACTGCTCATCCCACTTGTCGTCGATCGCCTGAGCGACCGTCACGCGGTCCAGGACGTCGCGAGCGGACTCGGCGACACGGGCAAAGACCCGCCTTATTTCGCACGTTGTTTCCGATTTGCAGTCCGCGCAGCGCTTGTAGGCCATGCGACTGAGGCATGGGAGCGGGGCGATCGGCCCATCGATGATCCTCAAGACCCGGCCAAAGGTGATCTGGTCGGGCGGCATCAGCAGGTCGTAGCCTCCAAGCCGTCCCCTGCGGCTCGCGACGATGCCTTGATGCTTAAGGTCCAGCAGAATTTGCTCGAGGAACTTGCGCGGGATTTGCTGCTGTTCCGCGATCTCAGCGATCATCATGGAATCGTCGGCGCGGGCCAACGCCAAGAGGGCCCTGAGGGCGTATCTGGCTTTCTGAGAAATCATCGGTCGTGGTCGCGATCTTATAATCTCTACCGACTTAATAGATTTTTCTCGCCCTGGCAAGGCTCAGTGCCCGAATGGGCCACGCCAACCATGTCTGCCCAT
>CAYUTT010000167.1:0-4957 GCA_964447575.1 uncultured Methyloceanibacter sp. | reverse complement strand
TCCTTGGCGGGTTGGGTCTTGCGGCGCTCGGCGCCAAGGTGGACGATGCCTCGACTAAGTCGGGGCCGGGGGAGTCAACCGAGCCAGAATAGGCACGGTAACCGTTCATGCGCCGTTCATTGGCTTTGCTGTAGGGGTACGTCCAAGAAGGAATAGCGGGACTGAGATGCTCTATCGGGCCATGAAACGAATGGGTGCGGCCGGGCTGGCCGCGGTCATGCTGGCCGCCGTGATGGCGGGGGGGCCTGCGAAGGCGGAGTGCGTGCCCTGGAAATCGGCCGGCGCGCTGATCTCGCAGAACTCGCTCATCCCCGGCAATAAGATCTACGACATGGTGCAGTCGAAGACCGGCGGAAAGGTGATCTCCGCGAACCTGTGCGAGAGCGGCGGCCAGTTCGTTTACAAGATCAAGGTGCTCGGCAAGAAGGGCGACGTCACCAATCTCACCGTTGACGCGCGTAGCGGGCGATTCTAGGAGGGCGCGCGGAGCGCCCGAAGGACCAGGGAGGTAGCCGCTTTGAGACTTCTCGTCGTCGAGGACGATCCCGATCTGAACCGCCAGCTGGTCACGGCGCTCGGCGAGGCGGGCTATGCCGTCGATACGGCATTCGACGGCGAGGAAGGACACTTTCTCGGCGATACCGAACCTTACGACGCCGTGGTGCTCGATCTGGGCCTGCCCAAAAAGGACGGTCTCTCGGTTCTCGAGCAGTGGCGGCGCGACGACCGCAAAATGCCGGTCCTCATCCTCACCGCGCGCGAGCGCTGGAGCGACAAGGTGGCCGGCATGGACGCCGGCGCCGACGACTACGTGGCCAAGCCGTTTCATATGGAGGAAGTGTTGGCGCGGCTTCGGGCGTTGCTGCGGCGTTCCGCAGGCCACGCCCGCAACGAGATGGAGTGCGGGCCGCTCCGGCTCGACACCAAGACCGCGCGCGTTACGGCCAATGGCCAAGCGATCAAGCTGACGTCCCACGAGTACCGCGTCCTCCATTATCTCATGCTGCATCGCGAGCGCGTGGTGTCGCGCACCGAGCTGGTCGAGCATCTCTACGAGCAAGACTTCGACCGCGATTCGAACACGGTCGAAGTATTCATCGGCCGTCTGCGCAAAAAGCTTCCCTACGACCTCATCAAGACCGTCCGGGGGCTCGGCTATCGCCTCACGGACAACGAAGATGGGGCCTAAGTCCCTCGCCTTCAGGCTGTTCGCTTCGGCCGCGGCGTGGACCCTCGTGGTTATCCCTGCCGCGGCGATCCTCCTCGTCTCCCTTTACCGCCAAGCCGTCGAACGCAACTTCGACGCGCGCCTCAACGTCTACATGACGAGCCTGGTGGCCTCGGCGACGGCGGAGGAGGGCGGCACCCCTCAAGAGCCCGCTACTTTGGGCGATCCCATCTTCAATCTCCCGTTCTCCGGCTGGTACTGGCAAATCAAGCCGCTCGAAGGCGCCAAGCGCCCGCTCTATGTCTCGGACTCGCTGCTCGACCAGCAACTCGAGCTGCCGAGCGAGGACGGCATCTCTCCCGACGACACGCTGACCAGGCGGAGCTACGCCCCCGGGCCCGACGACCAGAACTTGCGGATCGTCGAACGCGAAATCAGGCCCGGCGGTCCCAGTTCCAAGCCGTATTCCTATGCCGTGGCAGGCGACGCCGCCGAGATCGACGCCGACCTCGCCGAGTTCACCACGATGCTCATCCTGGCGCTGGCGCTGCTTGGACTCGGCCTTGTGGTGGCGACCTTCTTCCAAGTCCGGTTTGGGCTGCTTCCCCTGCGAGCCATTCGCCACGACCTCGCGGCGATCCGCTCGGGCGATGCGGAGAGCCTCGAAGGGGAACTTCCCGATGAGATCAAGCCGCTTCAGCAGGAGCTGAATGCGCTCATCCAATCGAACCGGGACGTCGTCGAGCGGGCCCGGACGCATGTCGGCAATCTGGCACACGCCCTCAAGACGCCGCTCAGCGTGATCAGCAACGAGGCGCGGGCGCACAAGGGAGCGCTCGCCGACAAGGTGGTCGAGCAGGCGGAGATCATGCGCACGCAAGTCACGCACCATCTCGACCGGGCGCGCGTGGCGGCACGCTCGGGCGTAATCGGGGGCGTAACGGAAGTCGCGCCCGTGCTCGATGCCCTGAAGCGCGCGCTCGACCGCATCTATGGCGAACGGGGCATCCATCTTGAAGTCAGCACGAGCCCGGACTTGAAATTCCAGGGCGAGAAGCAGGACTTCGAGGAGATGGCCGGCAACCTGATGGACAATGCCTGCAAGTGGGCGAGTGGACGGGTGGCGGTTCGTGCCGAGCGAATGGGCCGGAGCCCGACCCTGGTCGTGGTCGTGGATGATGACGGCCCGGGACTGACCAAGTCCGAGCGGGAGCGGGCAGTCAAGCGGGGCCAGCGCCTGGACGAGAGCAAGCCCGGCTCGGGGCTGGGCCTCTCCATCGTGGCCGACCTGGCCCATGTTTATAAGGGCCAGTTCGAGCTCGAACCGGCTCCAGGGGGTGGCTTGCGGGCCCGGTTAACCCTTCCCGCGCCTGATTTTCCTGCGTTCCCCGCTGCAACCTAATTTGGCCAGATTTGTTATTCTTAAGAACTGTCTGAGACGCTAAACTCCAAGAATTCAGTCTCTCGCCGAGGACCGACCGGTTAGCTCTGGGGCTGAGGGGGATACGATGAGACTTACGCCGATTGTCGCGATTGCGCTGGTGCCGCTTTGGCTCTCCGCATGCGGACCGGGGAACAAGCAAGGCACCGGAACCATTCTCGGCGCGGTCGCCGGTGGCGCGGCAGGCGCCGCCATCGGAGGCAGCAAGAACCGCATTCCAGGCGTGGCCATCGGTGCCGTGGCCGGCGGCCTGATCGGCAATTTGATCGGCGCCGATCTGGACGCGCGCGACCGACAGCTCGCCGCAGCCGCCGAATACCAGGCGCTGGAATACGGCCAGGCCGGGCAGGTGACGCCTTGGAACAACCCGAGTACGCAGCACCGGGGCCAGATCGTCCCCGGCAAGCCCTATCAGCAGGGCAATTCGTTCTGCCGGCCCTATACGCACACGATCTATGTCAGCGGCCAGCCGCAGACGGCACGCGGCACTGCTTGCCGCGGGCCCGACGGCACCTGGAAGACGGTCGGCTAGTTCCACAGGCGCCTGCTTCCTTGCGGGGAATTAATCTTCGGCACGCTGGCGGACCTTGCCCCGCCTAGCGCCATTTCCTATGCCTAGCCTGCGTTCGGCTTCAGAAGGGTTAGGCCCTCGTGCTGCTTTGGGTCATTTTCGCCGGCCTTACGGCGATCGTGCTTTTTTTCCTCTTGCGTCCGCTGGCGAGCGGGGCGGGCTCCTCGCCCGCACGCGAGGCGTACAATGCCACCGTCTACCGCGATCAACTGGACGAGATCGAGAGCGACCGGGCCCGTGGGCTGATCGGTGACGCGGAGGCCGAATCGGCGCGCATCGAGGTCGCGCGCCGATTGCTCGCGGCCGATGCCGAGGCGAGCGCAAGCAAGACTGCCGAGAATGGGCGGGGCGCGACGCGCGTGGCACTCTTCACCGTCGCGCTGGCCTTGCCCCTTGCCGCGGTCGGGCTCTATCTCCTTTACGGCTCGCCACGGCTTCCGGACCAGCCGCTCGCCGCGCGCCTGCAAGATCCGGCATCGGAGACGAATCTCGCGGCGCTGGTCGCGCGGGTCGAAGCGCGGCTCCGCGCGCATCCCGAAGAGGGAGAGGGCTGGGACGTCATCGCACCGGTCTATATGAGCGCGCGCCGCTATGGGGACGCCGCGGATGCCTATGGGCAAGCCATCAGACTGCTCGGGCCCTCCGCCAAGCGGCTCTCGGGTTACGGACAGTCGCTTGTGCTGGAGAAGGGTGGCCTCGTGAGCGAGGATGCGCGGCGTTCGCTTGAGCGGGCGCTCGCGCTTGACGCGACCTTGGTGGAACCGCGCATCCTGCTCGCCATCGCCAAGGAGCAGGACGGCGACTACGCGGCGGCCATCGAGGACTGGCGCGGCTTGCTCGACCGGCAAGGCGCGGACGAGCGCTGGCGCGCGATGGTCGAGACGCGCATCGCCAATGCGCAGGCGCATCTCTCCGGCACACCACCACCCGAGCCCGAGACGGCGCCGCAGATCGCTGCACCGGGCCCAAGCGCGGCCGATGTCGCCGCCGCTGAGAATATGAGTCCAACCGAGCGTCAGGCCATGGTCGAAGGCATGGTGCAGCAACTCGCGGCACGGCTCGAGCAACAGGGCGACGATCTGGCGGGTTGGCTACGCCTCGTGCGCGCCTATACGGTGCTGGACCGCAAGGACGAGGCGATGAAGGCGCTTACCCGTGCCAAGAGCCAATTCAGCGGAAATACCCAGGCCATCGAGCAGCTCGACGCGCTCGCGGCAGAACTTGGACTGGCGTCATGACCCGGAAGCAGCGCAGAGGCGTACTGATCGGAACTTGCCTTGCCGTGCTGGGACTTGCTGTGGGGCTCGTGCTCTACGCCATGCGGGATTCAATCGTCTTCTTCTATAGCCCTAGCGATATTGCAGAGAGATCGATTGAACCGGGTCAGCGCTTTCGACTGGGCGGTCTCGTCGAGATGGGCAGCGTAGTGCGGGGGCAGGGGACCACTATTCGCTTCGTCGTCACCGACGGCGCCAAGACGCTGCCCGTGACGTTTACGGGTGTGTTGCCCGATCTCTTCCGCGAGGGGCAGGGCGTGGTGGCCGAGGGCTTGCTGGACGCCGACGGCATCTTTCGAGCCGACAATGTGCTCGCCAAGCATGATGAGAACTATATGCCGCCAGAGGTCGCGGCCAAGTTGAAGGAACAGGGCGTCTGGCGTGACGACGACGAGTCGGGCGCCGGCGCTCCCAACGCGACGAACTAAGAGAGCCAATGATTGCCGAGACCGGGCATTACGCGCTGATCCTGGCGCTCGGAGTGGCCATCGTGCAGATGG
>CAYUTT010000166.1:0-5002 GCA_964447575.1 uncultured Methyloceanibacter sp. | reverse complement strand
TGCGCCAGAGCCTCGCGCGCCGGCACGGTCTCCAAGGCTTGGGTCAGCTGGTTGCCGATCTCGTCGAGCCGCGCATTCACCGTCTGGATGGTGCTTGTCGGCATAGCCTCGCCGATCGAACGCTCAAGCCGCTCGGCCATCTCCACCAGGCGCTTGTCGAGATCGGCGGCATCTAGGCCTAGAGGGTCGCTAATCCCGGAGGGCGCCCCGTAGCTTGGCGGGGGGCTGGAGTAGTTGAATGGCGAAAGATCCGAGGCGGGGGCGAGGCGGGAGGGCGCCTTTGCCGACATTGCCGCCTGCGCGAAGGGGCTCGGCTCGAACGGCTCGGCCTGCGCTTCGAGGTCGTGGCGCAAGCCGCCGCTCAGCGCCCGGCCCAGGCGCTCGAAATCCTCGAGCGAGGTGTCCTGCTCGAAGCGGCGGGCGAGATTGCTGACCTCTGCCTGCAACCGCTCGAATGTCTCGTTGTCCTCGGGCACGCTGGCTTCGCGGGCGGCCTGAGTGGTCTGCGAGAGCTGATCGAGCCTGGCGTGAAGCTCGTCGAGCGCTTCGCCGTAGCGGCGTTCGCTCTCCTCGACCCGCTCCACCAGGCGGCGCAGCAGGGTCTCGACGGTGCGCTGATCCATGGGCTGGTCGGCGGAGTAGGCGCCGCTTTCCTGACCGGCGCCGCTGGTTTGCCAACTTGCTTCTGAAGCCATACCGTTCCTCATGGAGCTGACGCCGTCCCCGATCGCTGTCGCGGGTGACGGCTTGGCCGCCGGACGCCTGACGAAGCGGTTGCAATGACCGTGGCAAGCCCGAGTAAATTTTCTGTTAAGCGGCGCCTTAGATTGGGACACGGCCAGGCGTTTTCCGCGCGGGAGAAGGGGACACGAGGTGAGTCAGATTGTGCAGGCAGGCCACGCCCTGGTTGTGCCGACGAAGGGCAAGGGCTTCGTGGAGCTCACGGGGGCGCTGTCCGGCTGGCTCGCCAGCATCGGCGCCGAGGACGGGCTCCTCACGGTCTTCGTCGCGCACACCTCCGCCTCGCTCGCCATTCAGGAGAACGCGGACCCGAATGTCGGGCGCGACCTCCTCGACGCGCTCGAAAGTCTGGCGCCCGAGGACCGGGCCTACGCCCATCACGAGGAGGGGCCCGACGACATGCCGAGCCACATCAAGGCGATGCTTACCGCCGTCAGCCTCTCGATTCCGGTGAAGGGCGGCGCCATGACGCTGGGGACCTGGCAGGGCGTCTACCTGATCGAGCACCGCACGGCGCCCCATCGGCGGAACGTCGCCCTGAGCTTCATCGGCCACACGGCCGGCACCTGATCAATTGCCGGCGAAGAGCCGCGTCGCGGCGATCAGCTCGTGCACGATGCCGGGCTCGGTCATGGCGTGACCGGCATCCGGCACGATCCGCAAATCGGCCTCAGGCCAAGCGCGGGCCAGGTCGAAGGCGATTTTGGCCGGCGTCACCACGTCATAGCGGCCGTGCACGATCATGCCGGGGATAGCCTTGAGGCGCCCCGCCTGCCGTATCAACTGGTCGTCGGTTTCGAAGAAGCCGCCATTGACGAAGTAGTGGCATTCGATGCGGGCGAAGGCGAGCGCGTAGTAGTCCTCCGAAAATTGCCGCACCCGGTCATAGTCGGGCAGCAAGGACAAGGTCCTGCCTTCCCATGCGCTCCAGGCCCGCGCCGCCACGATCTGCGTCTCGGGGTCCGCGCTCGTGAGCCGTTTGTAATAGGCCGCGATCATGTCGCCGCGCTCGTTCTCAGGGATCGGCTTGAGGTAGTCCTCGAACGCGTCGGGATAGAGCCAGCTGCAGCCTTCCTGATAGAACCATTGGAGCTCCGCCCGCCGCAGCGTGAAGACGCCGCGCAGGACGAGTTCGCTCACCCGCTCGGGATGCGTCTCGGCGTAAGCGAGCGCCAGCGTCGCGCCCCACGAGCCGCCGAACACTTGCCAGCGGTCGATGCCGAGATGCACGCGCAAGCGCTCGATGTCGGCGACGAGATCCCAGGTCGTGTTCTGCTCGATCGCAGCGTGGGGGATCGATCGTCCACAGCCGCGCTGGTCGAACAGCACGATGCGGTAAAGCCTCGGATCGTGGTAGCGCCGCATGATGGGCGTGATGCCGCCGCCTGGGCCGCCATGCAGGATGACGACCGGCTTGCCCGAAAGCGAACCGCACTCCTCGTAATAGAGGTCGTGCAGCTCTGATACCTTGAGCCGTCCGGTGCGGAAGGGCACGATCTCCGGGTAGAGCGGCAGGCGGGGCGTGTCCGGTGTTCGCCGCGGGTCCATGGCGGAAGCCTCAATCCTCGTCCGCGCGGGCGGCCGCCGCGGCGCGGGCCTGTGTCCGATCGAAGATGGTCTCGCCGTCCGGCCTTCGCATCTCCTCGAAATACGCGGTGTCGAAGGCGGTGGGTGCGGGGCCGTAAAGGCTCGCGCCGATGCCTGCGCCGAGCGCGAGCAGCGCGGCGATGAGGCCTCCCCCGCAAGTCCCGATGGCGGTTTCCACCAGACCGAACAGGCTGCCCAGGGTGACGGCGAGAAACAGAACAGCGAACCCGGTCCCCAAGCTCGCCAGCGCGCCCCATGACGTGTAGCGCGGCCACCAGGTTGCAAGCAGGAGAGCGGGAAAGAACGTGGCGGCGACGAAGGCGAAGGCGGTCACCGCGCTCCGCAGCGCATCGACCTCGGCGATGAACAGGAACACGGCAGCCGCGAGCGCGCTTATCCCGATGGCTGCCCAGACTGCCGTCAGCCGCGGCAGAGCGAGGGGGCGGTGGTCGAGGCTGGCATAAATGTCTTCGGCAAGGCTCGCGCCGAGGGTGAAGAGATGCGACCCCGCCGCCGCCAGCGCGATAGCCAAGCCCGCCGCCGCCATGAGCGCGGTCAGAACATAGGGCAGTTCCGCCAGCACCGGCAGCGCCAGCGCCACGCCGTCGCGCATGATGAGAAACTCGTTCGCGCCGATGGCACCGTCGCCGTCGAGGTCCCGCGCCTGCACGAATTGCCACTGGCTCAAGTTCGACAGCCACTGCGGGAGGCCTTCCGTGGGTACGAGCGCCATGTCGCGGAGCATCAGGACCTTGGCGAAGACGGCGAGAGAGGGCGCGGTCATGACGAACAGAGCCACGAGCAGTAGCGCCCAGGCCGTGGACCGGCGCTGGTCGGCGACCGACCCGGTGACGCCGCTTCGCACCAACAGGCTGGGCAGCGCCGCGGTGCCGAGCGCGAGGCAAAGGAAGAGCGCGAAGAAGCCGGAGTCCGTTACCGCGCCGAACGATTGCAGGAAGGGCTTCGCCGCTGGCATGGGATCGGCCTGCGGCAGTCCCTGAGCTGCCCCCGGCTCGAAGGGCTGCGTTCCGGTCGCGGCTTCCGCGTTCTGCAACGCCCCGAACATCTCGCCATAGGTGAATTGCGGCGCGGGCAGATTGGTGAGCAGCACCGATACGATGATCAGCGGCGCCGCAAGTCCGATGGCGCCGGCGATGAACTCGGCGCTCCCCGCCCAGGTCAGCGAACGCATGCCGCCGAGAATGCCCGTGGCGGCGACGAAGCTCGCAACCAGCAGCACGGCCAGCCAGAAGGGGAGCGGCAGAAAAATCGACAGGACCACGGCCGCGATCTTGATCTCCGCGGCGAGCAGGAGCGCGGTCGGCACGACCTGCAAGGCGCTTGCCGCGATGCGCGTCTCACGCGACCGGAATCGTTGGCCGAGAAAGGCGGGCAGCGTGTAGGCGCCCGCCCGGCGCAGAGACGGCACGAACAGAACCGCGGCGAGCAGCAATCCGCAGGTCCAGCCAAGACCGATGGCAAGCGCGTCGAAACCGAGAAACAGGATCGCGCCCGTATAGGCGAAGAAGCCGGTTCCACCCACGGTGATCGCAGCCAGCACGAAGCCGTTATAAACCTGAGGCACGCGCCGGCCCGAGGTGAAGAAATCCTCGACGTCGTTCGTGCGGGCCGCGGCCGCGATGGCAAGATAGAGCAGAAGCGGCAGCAAGATCAGCCAGCGTGCGATCGCCCCCTCGCTCCAGCCGACCTGCTCGGCCATGGCCAACAGCACCACGAGCGACACGAAGGCACTGGCGACGATGCCGTAATACGCTCCGAGATGCGGGTTCGGCGTACGCTGACGCGACTGCGCGATCATCGCCTAAGCGATCTCCTCATTGATGCTGCGCGTGTGGTCGATGCGCTCCTGCACGCGGACGTACCAGAAGGCGATCACCGCGGCGAAGATCAGGAGCCCCTGTGCCAGCAGATAAAAACCGAGCGGAAAATGCAGAAACCAGAGTTGGTTCAGCGCGATTGCGTAGACGATGGTCGCGGCCACGGCACATAGCACGGCGGAGACGGCCGTGATGGCAACGGCCAGCGTCCGCAGCTGATGACGGTCGCGCACCGCCTGTTCCGTCTCAGTGAGTTCCACCGCCACGCTCCCTCCCACCTTGGGTCCCGCCCGCTGCCGGCGCCCGCCCAGCGAGAGCTAGCACCTGGGACGACCCTCGCAAACTGCGCGTGGAGGTGCAATTGCCGCCGAAACGTGGCACAGACGTGACTTGGCTCTCAATGGTTTTGGGGGAATGCGGCAATGTTCCAGGAATTCAAGGAATTTGCGCTGCGCGGCAATGTGGTGGACATGGCCGTCGGCATCATCATCGGCGCGGCCTTCTCGACCATCGTCAAGTCGTTGGTCGATGACGTCATCATGCCGCCCATCGGCCTCGTCACCGGCGGGGTCGACTTCTCCGACCTCTATATTCCCTTGAGCGGCGAAACCTACGACTCGCTCGCGGCGGCCAAGCAGGCCGGCGCACCGACCATCAATATCGGCGTGTTCATCAACAGCGTGATCAGCTTCGCCATCGTGGCGTTCGTGCTGTTCATGGTGATCAAGGCCATGAACCAGCTGCGCCGCAAGCAGGAGGAGGCCCCGGCTACCGAGCCGCCGCCGTCCCGCGAGGTGCAGGTGCTGGAAGAGATCCGCGACGCACTCGTGAAGCGG
>CAYUTT010000165.1:0-5026 GCA_964447575.1 uncultured Methyloceanibacter sp. | reverse complement strand
GACCGTCACCTTCCATCGGCCTTTCTGCCTGAAGGGTGTGGATCGTGAGTTGCCGGCGGGCGACTATCGGGTGGTGACCGAGGAAGAACTCATCGAGGGTCTGTCGTTCTCCGCCTACCATCGTGTGTCCACGGTAATCTTCGTGGCGGCGCCGTCCGGATCGGCGGTCGAGATGGTGAGCATTGAGCCTGCTGATCTCGAAGCGGCGAAGGAACAAGACGCAAAAATGGCTGATGCTGACAGGCCACCGCTCGAAAATCATGAAGTCTTCGGAAGGACGTAGCCCTATGCGCGCTATTTTACACGCCAAGTTTGACGCTCACGTCGCCAAACTTTCCTCTGGCTCTGACAAGGTAACTCGCATCAGCACCAGTCCGGAACTGCGCGATTCCTCTGTCGAGGATTTTGAAGCCGCGCTGACCAGAACACGGGCTTCTTGGCAAGCAGGCAGGGGACCGACCCGGACTGCCATTTACAATGGCCGCATCGTGCGGCCTCGGTAGAGACTTTGTAAGGTCATCGGTGGCACGCTCGATGAAAGGATCATGGAATGACATTTGATTATGCTGCGCTGGCGGAACTTTATCCGGCCAGGAGCTGCAAGCGTAATATGGGGCGAGTTACCTACAAGCGATTCGAGGTCGCCGCGGAAGCTGTACGCTTCGCTATGGAGGAGCTTCCGTCTCAGTTCCTCTTGGGCACTTATCTTGAAGTCGAAGAGGAAAGATTCGACGGTCGCCAAATTCGCTCGCTGTACGAGAGCCGAGATTATCCGCTTCCTCGCAAGGGTGTCACTTAACTGGCCTTTTGGCCATGCCCGCTCCGCCACTTCCGAGTCCGCTCTTACTGAAATTGAGTTCGAGATAGCTGGTTGAGCCCTCGACGACCAATGATGTCTGCTGCTGGCACGACTCGGAAGTGCCGCCCACCGCGAAGGAAGGCTGCTCGCGGCTGCAAAGCGGACTCTGGCAAGCAGCCCACGAGCTTGTTCTGAATTCACGCACTCGTTCCGCTAAGGACGCGGATAGATAATAATGGAGAGATAAGCCATGGGCCGCTCGACCAGCTCTTCCGGTCCGTGCGGGGCGGCCGCGTCGAAGAACAGCGCGTCGCCGGGCGACATGGGATAGAGCTTGTCGGCGTGCCGGTAGATCACCTTGCCCGACAGCATATAGATGAACTCCATGCCGTCGTGCTGGAACTGGGTGTAGGGATTCGCGTCCTCGGACAGGGTGATGAGATAGGGCTCCACCACGATATCGCCGGCAAGCGTATGCCCCAGCAGCTCGTAGCGATGCCCGGCCTTGGTGCCGCGCCGCTCAATCAGCACGCCTTGGCCCGCGCGGACATAGGAGCAGTCGCGCCGCTCCTCGAAATCGGCGAAGAAGCTCGTCATGGGCACGTTGAGGGCCCGGGCCAGCGCCCGCAAGGTGGAGAGCGACGGCGAGGTGCCGCCATTCTCGATTTTCGACAACATGCCGGGCGATAGCCCTGCCTCGGCGGCGAGATCCGTCGCCGTGAGCTGGAGGCGCTGGCGCAGCAGGCGCACGCGCCGCCCGATCGAGACTTCGAGATTGAGCTCCCCCGTGGTGGGTGCGTTGGAGCCGGTGGCGTAGTTCTCGGGGTCTTTCACCTTGCCGTCCTTCGCCGGCTTGGCGCGCGCCGGGGCCGATTTCTGCCGCGCAAAGCCGCGGTCCCGCAATTGCTTCGATGTCAGCCTCGTCGCCATCAAACCTCCCAAGGCGCGCAAGTCCGGACGGAATGCAATCAACCTATATGATCGAACCGGGCCCCGTCACGCCATGTTCGAATTCGCCGTGGCTGCGGCGGGTCTAGACGCTTGCCCGGGTGCGGCTCGGCGGCTCGCCGAAGGCTTGCACATAGGCGCGAGCGAACTGGCTCGCCGAGGAGAACCCGGTGGCAAGCGCCACGTCGAGGATCGGCAGGCTCGTTTCCCGCAAGAGCTGCCGCGCCCGCTCCAGCCGGAGCCAGCGATAGTGCCGGTGGATGCCGTGGCCCACATGGCTGCGGAACAGCCGCTCGAGTTGCCGCAGCGAGATGCCCGCGTTTTGCGCCAAAGTGGCGCGGGTTAACGGCGCTTCCAGGTTCATCTCCATGACGCGAAGCACGCGCAGCAGTTTCTCGTCGGCGATGCCGAGCCGGTAGCGTAAGTCCATGCGCTGCGGTCCGAATCCCTCCCGGATATGCGTGTGCAGGAACCAGTCGCCGACGGCTGCTGCCAGCTGGCGCCCATGATCGCGCGCGATCAGCGCCACCATCATGTCCACCCCCGATATGCCACCGGAGCAGGTGATGCGGTTGCCGTCGATCTCGAACAGGGAGGGCACCACGGTGACGTCGGGAAACGCCTCGCGGAACGCCGGCAAGTGCTCCCAATGGAGCGTCGCCCGGCGCTGATCGAGGAGCCCGGCCCGTGCGAGGATGTAAGGGCCGCCCGAGATGCCGCCGAGCGTCGATCCCCGGCGCGCGAGCCGCCGGAGCCAGGCGAAGCTTTGCCTGTCGTTGAAGGTCGCCGGGTTTCCGCCGGCGCACACGAACACCATGTCGGCGGCGTGGTCTTGATCCGTGCCGAACTCGGGGATGATCGCGACGCCGTTCGAGGCCGGGACCGGCTTCCCCGAGGGCGCGGCGTGCCACCAGCGGTAGAGCGTCTTGCCGGAGAGCAGATTCGCCGCGCGCAGCGGCTCTATGGCTGCCGCGTAGGACATCAGCGCGAAGCCCGGAACAAGCAAAAATCCGACAATCTTGGGAACCTCATGCATGGCGCAAAATGTCAAACAGGCGGCGTGAAATGTCAATCAGACACCGAAGAACCGCGCAAACTCGGCCCATGCGCTATTCGCTCGGAAGCCTCCTCGCCAACGCGCTGACCGGCAACCGCAACTGGAAGCCGGTGTGGCGCGAGCCCGTGCCCAAGCCTCACTACGACGTGGTCATCGTCGGCGGCGGCGGCCATGGCCTCGCCACGGCCCACTATCTCGCCAAGCAGCACGGCATCACCAACGTGGCGGTCGTCGAAAAATCCTACCTTGGCTCCGGCAATGTCGGGCGCAACACGACCATCGTCCGCTCCAACTATCTGCTTCCCGGCAACGAGCCCTTCTATGAATGGTCGATGAAGTTGTGGGAGGGGTTGGAGCAGGACCTCAACTACAACGTCATGGTCAGTCAGCGTGGCGTGCTCAACGTCTTCCACTCCGATCCGCAGCGCGATGGCTATGTGCGGCGCGGGAATGCCATGCTGCTGCATGGCGCCGACGCCGTTCTGCTCGACCGCGAGGGCGTCCGCAAGCTCGTGCCGTTCGTCGACTTCGACAATGCGCGCTTCCCCGTGCGCGGCGGGTTGTTGCAGCCTCGCGGCGGCACGGTCCGCCACGACGCGGTCGCCTGGGGCTATGCGCGCTCGGCGGATTCACGTGGCGTCGATATCATCCAGAACTGCGCCGCTACCGGCTTTCGCACTGGGAACGGCCGCATCCTCGGCGTCGAGACCGAGAAAGGCTTCATTGGCGCGAAGAAGGTCGCGCTCTCCGTCGCCGGCAACTCGACACGCGTCGCGGAGATGGCAGGCCTTCGCCTCCCCATCGAATCCCATGCCGTGCAGGCCTTCGTCACCGAGGGCATCAAGCCGCTGCTCGACGTCGTTATGACGTTCGGTGCCGGGCATTTCTATGTGAGCCAATCCGACAAAGGCGGCCTCGTCTTCGGCGGCGACATCGAGGGCTATAACTCCTATGCCCAGCGCGGCAATATGCCGGTTATCGAGGACGTCGCCGAGGGCGGCATGGCGCTGATGCCGGTCATCGGCCGCTTGCGCATCCTGCGCTCCTGGGGCGGCCTTCTCGACATGACGATGGACGGCTCGCCGATCATCGATACCACGCCCATCGAAGGCCGCTAGCCCAACGCCGGCTGGTGCTATGGCGACTTCAAGGGCACCCCCGCCGCCGGCTGGTGCTTCGCCCATCTCATCGCCACGGGCCAACCACACCCTTACGCCGCCGCCTACCGGCTCGATCGCTTCGCCTCGGGCCGGGTCATCGACGAGAAGGGCATGGGCGCGCAACCAAACCTGCACTGAGGCCAGACGATGCGGATAAAATGCCCCTATTGCGGTGAGCGTGCGCTCGAAGAGTTCACCTATCGCGGCGACGCCACAGTGAAACGGCCCGAGACTCTCGATGCGTCGGCGACGGAGGCGTGGGTCGACTACGTCTATCTTCGCGACAACCCGGCAGGGCTCCACAAGGAGCACTGGCACCACAGCGCCGGCTGCCACGCCTGGCTCGAAGTCACGCGCAACACGGTGACCCACGAGATCGTCGCGGTCGCACTCGCCGGGAAGGGGACCTGATATGGCGCCGCCGCAAGTCAATCGTCTGCGCGACAAGGGCTTGGTCGACCGCAAGAAGGTGCTCGGCTTCAATTTCGATGGCCGGCGTCTCACCGGCCATCCTGGCGATACGCTCGCATCTGCGTTGCTTGCCAATGGAATCCGCCTTGTCGGCCGCTCGTTCAAATATCATCGGCCGCGCGGCATTCTTTCAGCCGGCTCCGAGGAGCCGAATGCGCTGGTCGAGCTCAGGACGGGCGCGCGCCGCGAGCCCAACACCCGGGCCACCACGATCGAGCTCTATGACGGCCTGAACGCCGCGAGCCAGAATCGCTGGCCGTCCCTGAAATTCGATCTTCTGTCGGTGAACCAGCTCGCCGCGCCCATCTTCGGTGCGGGCTTCTACTACAAGACCTTCATGTGGCCGGCGTCCTTCTGGGAGAAGGTCTACGAGCCCATGATCCGCCGCGCGGCCGGTCTTGGCCGGGCTGCCGGCGCCGCCGACCCTGACCACTATGAAAAGACGAACGCCTTCTGCGATGTCCTGGTGATTGGCGGCGGTGCTGCAGGGCTCTCCGCCGCGCTTGTCGCGGCTCGCGCGGGCGCGCGAGTCATTCTCTGCGACGAAGATTTCCGCCCCGGGGGTCGGCTGCTCGCTGAGCGCGACCAGAT
>CAYUTT010000164.1:0-5035 GCA_964447575.1 uncultured Methyloceanibacter sp. | reverse complement strand
CCGGGCTTGCGGCCGAGCTTTTCGGCGATGGCGCCAATAGTCTCTCCCGCCTGGTGGCGGCGGCGCAGATCGCGCTCCTCGTCCTCGGTCCAGGGGGCGTAGGCCTTGCCGTGACTTTGCCGCAGCGCCGCCACGTCGTAGCTCTTGGCGCTGGCCGGGGCGGCCTGGTTCCCACAGTCTCGTAGAAAGGCCGTCTGCCTTGCGGACAGCTCGGCCGCGGTGATCCCGGACAGGGTCGCGAGGGCCCGTGTGGAGCTTGCGCGGAACTCGGCATCCTTTTCGATGGCCGCCGGATGGACGAGCAAGGCCCGTTCGTTCAGCCCCAGAAGATGCAGCCCCGACAGGCTGCGCAGGCGGGATAGCGCCACATAGCCCTGGCCGTATTCGAAGGCGCGGGCGAGATCGATGACGGCGGCGTCCAGCGACATGCCCTGGCTCTTATGCACGGTGATGGCCCAGGCGAGCCGCAACGGGATCTGGGTCACGGATGCGCGCTCCTTGCCGTTCTCCTCGATCTTCCAGGTGACGGGCTCGGCGACGATGCGCTTATGCGTCCGCGTGCGCACGATCGGCGCGCCGGTTTCGCCATCGAACGCTTCCACGATCCCGAGCGTGCCGTTGACGTAGCGTCCGGCGGGATCGTTCTTGGTGAACATCACCACGGCCTCTTCCTTGAGCGCGAGCCGGTCCGGCGACAAGCATCCTCGCTTCAGCGCGTCCACCGAGGGCTGCGGTCCCTTGGCCGTCATGGAGAACACGCGCGTCTCCCCGCCGAGCGCGGCCAATTGCTGCTGGTTGATGTCGTCAACGGCGGCGTTGTGGGTGAACAGCCGCGTGCGCCGGGCGGGCAGCCGGTCGCGATCGACCATGCGCTCGGCGAGCCGTTCGCGGTGGATGCCGGTGCATGAATTGGCGCGGATAGCATCGAGCACTTCGAGGAAGGGAAGGTCGTGCTGGCGGTGCTGCTCCGACAGATAGCAGACCGCGGGATCGAGATCCTTCCAGGCGGACGAGGCGTAGGCGAAGTCCGCGCCGAAGCCGTCCTCCCCATCGGCGAAGTCCAACATGCCGGGTTCGGATCGGCGCTTCACGGGCGGCAACTGAAAGAAGTCGCCGACCAGCACCACCTGCATGCCGCCGAACGGGGCTTGTGTCGCGCGGATATGGCGGCAGACCATGTCCGCCAGCGTCAGAGAGCTTCCGGGCAGCATGGAGATCTCGTCGATGATCAGGACTTTGGTCTTCTCGATGCGTGTCGCGAGCCGCCGATTGGCCGCGAGCGCATCCAGGTCGCGCCGGTTGAGCGTCTCGCGAACGCCGATGCCGCTCCAAGCGTGGATGGTGACGCCATGGCCGTGGGTTGCAGCGATACCAGTCGAGGCCGTATAGGCGAAGTCGACGCCGGCCTCGGCCAGCTCCCGGAGATAGCGGTTGACCGTGTGCGTCTTGCCGCTGCCGGGCTGGCCGGTCAGGAAGACGCTGCCTCCTGTCCTGAGCAGCGCCAGCGCCTCGTCCTGGGTCATTGCATCTCCCATCCCGCCCTGGGGCTTAAGCGAAGCGATCCAGCATAACCGATGGCGGCTGCGCGAATCTCAGCGCATAGAGAAGCACATGACCATCACCCGTTCCCAGCTTGCCATCGTTGGCGGCATCGTTTTCGTGGCTGCCGCCATGCTCTACGCCATGGGCCACCCGCTCATCTGCAAATGCGGCTACGTCAAGCTCTGGCATTTCGAGGTGGTGAGCGCGGAGAACTCCCAGCACCTGATCGACTGGTACACGCCGTCCCACATCATTCACGGCTTTCTGTTCTACGCGCTGTTCTGGCTGATCGCGCCGCGCACCTCGTTCGGGCTGCGGCTGATCATGGCGGTTCTGTTGGAAGCCAGCTGGGAGGTGGTCGAGAACACCGACTTCGTCATCAACCACTATCGCGAGACGACCGTCTCCCTCGATTATTACGGGGACAGCGTGATCAACTCGGTGAGCGACATTCTATTTATGATCTTGGGCTTCTATCTCGCCGCGTGGCTCCCCGTGTGGGTCACCGTATTGCTGGCGGTCGCGCTCGAACTGTTCGTCGGAGCCATGATCCGCGACGGGCTCGCGCTCAACGTCCTCATGTTCGTCTGGCCGCTCGACTCCGTCCTGCAATGGCAGCAGGGGAGGTGACGCCGGCTAGAGCGGCACGCGGATACCGAACACCATGATCAGCATGAGCCAGGCGAAGGCGGCCACCGTCGGATAGAACGTCAGGCCGAAGCCGAAAGCGCGCAGGTAAGGGTTCTTGTGGTAGCCGATCCAGAACAGGATGCGGCCCAAAACGAACAGCGCGGTGAGGATCGGCAGCGTGCGCGCTTCCTCGATGGGGCAGTACATCGCCAGCCCGGCATTGGCGATGAACCACGCGGTGAACTGCTCGAACGTGTTGAGGATGAAGCGTGTGTTGATGTCGACGGGCGAATTCGGCTTCGCCACGCGGCCGACGAACTGGGACGGATCGAGCCGCTGCGCCGCGACGATGCAGATGCCGATGATGCCCGGCAGTATGGCGAAGACGGCGTCCTTGATGACCAGGGCGAGGCGGTCGGCAATGCCCCAGGACTCCGGCGTCCAGTCCCAGAAATATTTGCCGGCGGCGAAGAAGGCCGCCGCGAATAGCCAGTTGCCCACCAGCACGGCGATGAATGGCCATTGCATGGCGGTGAAGCCAAGATACTTGACGCGTGGATCGCGGCGCTTCGCCTTGCTCTTGGCCGGCGTGCTACGCTGATGGACGGACCTCTGCATACTTCCCTTCGCTTCGAGCTTCCGGCGAGCAACCCCCCGATTGCTGACGCGCCGCTGAGAAACTGCCTTCCTCATTTTTAGCCATAGGGCCCAAGCCGGGAAACCTCAAGAGGACGACATGGTAGACGAAGGAGAACAAAACGTGTACAATATAAAGATAGGGTCTGGCCTGTGGACAGGACCGACCCGGCCCGGAACTCGCCTGGAAGCGGGGACCGTCCGGGCGCTACACTGCCGCCCAAGGGCATTCGTGACGCACACCCGCGGGGAGATAGAACATGGCCGGATCGGTCAATAAAGTCATTCTGATCGGCAATCTCGGCGCCGATCCTGAAATCCGTCATACGCAAGATGGCCGTCCCATCGTGAATTTGCGGGTGGCGACGAGCGAAAGCTGGCGCGACAAATCGACCGGCGAGCGCCGCGAGAAGACCGAGTGGCACCGCGTGGTGATCTTCAACGAGGGCTTGGCCCGCATCGCCGAGCAGTATCTGAAGAAGGGCTCGAAGGTCTATCTCGAAGGCTCCCTCCAGACGCGCAAATGGGAGGATCAATCCGGCCAGGAGCGCTACACCACCGAGGTCGTCTTGCAGGGGTTCAATTCGCAGCTCACCATGCTCGATGGCCGGCAGCGCGACGGCATGGGCGAGGGCGCTTCCGGCGGCGGCGAGTTCGGCCGCTCGCGTCCGCTCGCGGGCAGCAGCAGCGGTAGCGGCGCCTTCAACAAGGAGCTCGACGACGAGATCCCGTTCTAAGGGGTAAAAAAAAGCCCGGCCTGCCGTACCGGCAGACCGGGTGCCACATAAGTGTGCGGCCAGGCCACGTTACATGCCGGGCTCAGTCTCGCCGCGCTCGTCCGGCTCAATATCGGCGGTGCTTTCGCTCACCGCGACGTCCTGCTCGTTCAAGCGCTTATAGTCGGGTGCGGACTCGAGCATCTCTTTGCTCAGATCGCTCACGACCTGCACCGATTGATCCTCCTTGCGAATGAAGTCCAGGTCCTCGAAGCGCAAGGCCACGTCCTTCTCGCCGAGCCCGAGGAACCCGCCATAGCCGACCAGCACGGCAACGATGTTCCCGTCCTTGTCGGTGACGAGGTCGTTGATGCGGGCAATGGACTCGTTCTCGTTGTTCACCACCGACTGGCCGATCAGATTGCTGGCCAGCCACTCGTCGGAGGCCTGCTCGGTCGCGAATGTCGGGTGGTCGAGTTGCGCCGAGTCCTCGATCGCCTCATCGGGCGAGACGGGGTCGTCGAGGGTGGCCGCACCCGGAAGCTCCGGCATCGCGTCGTCAAGCGAGGGTGGGGCCTCCGAAGATTGATCGGGGATCGGCTCGCCCGGCTCTGACGGTTCGAGGGGCAACGCCTCCGGCGCCGTATCGGACGGAGCCGGTTGCTCCATGGCCGGAGGAGTCTGTGTCTCGTCGGCAGGAATGTCGCTTTGCGCAAGCGCGGGCGACAAGCCGAGAAGCAAGCCGACGGCCGTTCCTGTGAGAAGCCTGTTCATGCTCTTCTCCTTTCGTCGGGTCTAGTGATGACCGATGCAGCGCCGCTTTTGCGCCGCAATTTCTGACGGCAACGTCTTTGCCGCCTCAGTGCGGATCAAACGTTTCGGCCGATTCATTCGTTCCCGAACGGGGGCGCGGCGGGGCTTTCCAAGGGGTGTCGTAGAGCGCCGCTCACGCAATCGGAATGGGCCTGCAACCGACTGTATTTATTGAAGAAAATAAAGATGCTCCGGGGCCGATGAAGGTTGCGGAACGCAGGTGAAATCAGTTATAGAAAACCGACTCCGAAAGCGCAGCCGACTCGCGATTGAGAGGCCTTCCCCCTCTCTCGCACGGGGCGTTCATCCGGGGTCTGACATTTTCTTAGAAGGCTTTTTCCTTCCTTGGCTGACGAAGAAGACACTGGCGTCGAGGGACCGTCTCCCTCTGACATAAGGCCCATATCGCTCATCGACGAGATGAAGCGGTCCTATCTCGATTACGCCATGAGCGTGATCGTGTCCCGCGCGCTGCCCGACGTGCGCGACGGGCTGAAGCCCGTGCACCGGCGCATCCTCTTCTCGATGCGCGAGAACAACTACACGCCGGACCGCCCCTACAACAAATCGGCGCGCGTCACCGGCGATACCATGGGTAAGTACCACCCCCACGGCGACCAGGCGATCTACGACGCGCTGGTGCGGCTCGCGCAGGAGTTCTCCATGCGCCTGCCCTTGATCGACGGGCAGGGCAATTT
>CAYUTT010000163.1:0-5043 GCA_964447575.1 uncultured Methyloceanibacter sp. | reverse complement strand
GAGGACGTGAACATCCTCAAGCAGTGCGGCGCGGCGGCCGTCTACACGCCCAAGGACTTCCAGCTCAACGAGATCATGACCGGCATCGTCAATCTCGTGGATCAGAAGGTGGAGGTTCTGGCGGAAGCCGGCGTGCCCGTGCCGCCGCTCAAGGCCAAGGAGAAGGTCCCGCTTTAGTCATCTTATGGGCCGATGACAGTGGCCGGATTTTGCCGCTAGACTCGACGCAAAGCCGAATCTCTGCACGCCTTCAGCCAAGGGGGAGCCATCTATGAACTTCAATCTGAGCACGCCGCGCCGGGAGACGTTCCTCGTCTCCGTGATCCTCGCTGCTCTGGTCGTGATCGGCATGATCGTACCGCTGCCGATTTTCACCAGCTACGGCCTCGGCCTTCTGCTGATCGCCTATCTGATCCTGCTCGCCGGCGTTCTGATGGACAACGCCTGAGGCCGCCGCCCGGATCGTCAGCTCGCGATCGAGATCGGGATCACGTTGTCGGCTGTGTCGGCCAGAAATGGTGCGAGCGCGGCATAGAGCGCGCGGCCCTGGATCGGCTTCGTCACCCGGGCGTTCACGCCGGCTTCGATCAGCTCCTGCCCGTCGTCCTTGGCGCCGTGTGCGATAAGCGCCACGACCGGCACTTCCCCGGACGGGATGTGCAACGCGCGGATGCGCTTCGCCAACTGTTGCCCGTCGAAATCGGGCAGCACCGTATCCATGAGCACCAGATCGTAGGACCGGACCGACAGGCACATCAAAGAAGCGGCACCGGTATCGACCATCTCGTAGGACAAGCCGAACTCGTCGAGATAGGCGCCAATCAACATGCGGTTGACCGTGTTGTCTTCCACGACGAGGAGATGACCCGCCAGCCGGCCCGGCGCCTTTTGCGCCTTGGGCTCTGACTTGGTTTCGGTCTTGGGCTCTGAGGCCTTCGCAGCGACAGGCAGACTCGGAAACGTGTCGTCTGCGGTGTCTTCGGCCACGTCGTCCGCGACGACGGCCTGGAACGTGAACCAATAGAGTGTGCCGTGGCCGAGCGCGCTGTCGCAACCGAGTGCACCGCCCATCGCCTCGGCGAGCCGCCGCGCGATCGGCAGCCCAAGGCGGCCTCCCACGCGCGCGGTATCCTGAGACGGCTCGAACAGGCTCTTCTGCTCGGCCTCGCTCAAGCCAGGGCCCGTATCGGTGACGTCGAACCGTACCGTGAAGGGAAGCTTGGTGTCGTTGACGCTCGCAAAGAGCCGGACCGACCCTTCGGAGGTCGACTGCAGGGCGGCTTCGATCAAGCCCATGAGAACTTGGCGCACCCGCGCCGCGTCGCCGACGATGAAGCGCGGACAATTGGCGGCCATATCGACGCCGCTGGTCAGCCCCTTGGCGCTGGCGCGTGCTTGCAGCGCGGTCGCTGCGGCTTTCACCAGCGCATGGAGGTCGAACCGCTCGACAGAGAGTTCGGCTTCGCCTGTCTCCAACGTGACGAGATCGACCACCTCGGTCAGCGCCGCGAGCAGCCGCCGCGCCGACTGCCCGAGCGTCTCGGTTTCGCGCCGCTGCACAGCACTGAGGGGACCGGCAAGAAGACGGTCCGCCGTGGCCACGACGGCTTCCATGGGCGGGCGCAGCTCCTGCCCGACGACGGTCAGAAGATTGGTCTTGGCCGCATCGGCGGCCTCAGCGGCCACCCGTGCACCGCGCTCCGCCTCGAGTTGATCGACGAGACCCTGGATCTGGGAGAACAGATCGTTCGGCTGAAAGTCTTTCGCTTGCATGACACGCCCCACCACTTGGTTTTCCCGTTGTTTGAGCGGAGCATCTCAGACACGATTTAAAACTCGGCTAAATTGCGTGGTTTATGAGGTCCTAAGGCGAGAGGTTTCCGGCGGTCTCGATGGGGGTGCGATTCGTAGAGGGCCGCGTGCGCTTTTCTGGCGCGTCCCCTTGCCCACGAGGAGCCCCTACTATAGAATCATTCTAATCTGAGTTGACGGCGGTGGACGCCGGCCGAGAGCGGGTTGCGGCGCAAGGACGTAAGGACAAGGCGTCTGCGCTGTCTTAGAGAGAGGCATGATTGTCTGTTCCTGCACCATGATCTCTGCCCAGGACATCCACGAAGCGGTCTCGGCTCTGCGCACGAAGGACCCCTTCGTCGTGCTGACCCCAGGCCTGATCTATCGGACGCTGGGCAAGCGTCCGTCCTGCGGAAGCTGCCTCCCGCTCATCACCAGACTCATGGTCGCCTATGACGAGGAAGGACCGATCTCCGCCGCATCGCTTCCGCACCGGTCGCCATTTGAGAAAAGCCCGTGAGCGCATGGGTAGCTGGGCCAAACACGAAACGTCATGATGAACTGAGGTTGAGAGGAGAATCGCGAGATGAAGGGCAATCCAACGGTCATCGAGTATCTGAACAAGGCGCTGACCAGCGAGCTGACGGCCGTCAATCAATACTGGCTGCATTACCGCCTGCTCGACGACTGGGGCTACACCAAGCTCGCCAAGAAGGAGCGCGAGGAATCCATCGAGGAGATGCATCACGCCGACAAGCTCGTGACGCGCATCATCTTCCTCGAGGGCTTCCCCAACATGCAGAAGCTCGATCCGCTGATGATCGGCCAGAACGTCAAGGAGATCCTCGAATGCGATCTCAAGGCTGAGTACGGTGCCCGCGCCCTCTACATGGAAGCTCGCGCCGCCTGCCGGAAGGAAGAGGACTATGTCAGCATGGACCTGTTCGAGGAGCTTCTCGCTGACGAAGAGGGCCATATCGACTTCATCGAGACCCAGCTCGGCCTCCTCAACGACATCGGCCCGCAGATGTACGGCCAGCTCAACGCCGACTCCGCCAACGAGTCGAAGGGAGACTAGGTGCCGACACTGACGGCTTTCCCCGGATGACTCTGCTCGACGGACCGCGTCTCGCGCCGGCCGCCGGAGGCACGCCACGCCAGCTCGTGGTGTTCCTCCACGGCTATGGCGCCGACGGCAACGACCTGATCGGCTTGGGGCGCGAATGGGCCAAGCAGTTGCCCCACGCCGCTTTCGTTTCGCCCCATGCGCCGGAGCCTTGCGGCATGGCACCAATGGGGCGGCAATGGTTCGATCTCTCCCTCGGCGATATGACGCTGATCGCGAACGGGGTGAAGAGCGCGGCGCCGGCCCTGCAGGCCTTCGTCGATGCCGAGCTCACGCGCCATAACCTCCCCACGAGCGCGCTCGGTCTCGTTGGCTTCAGCCAGGGCACCATGATGGCGCTCGCCGTGGGCCTTGCACGCAACCCCTCGCCCGCGGCGATCGTCGGCTATTCCGGCGCGCTCGCCACTGTCGAGGCGCTGCCGGCAGCAGGTTCCGGCCCCGCCATCCTCCTCGTTCATGGCGACATGGACGAGGTCATCCCGGTGGATGCCATGCTCATGGCCCGCGAAATGCTGGGCCAGGCCGGCCTGCCGGTGGAATGGCACATCTCTCAAGGCATCGGTCACGGCATCGACGGCGAAGGCTTGAGGCTTGGCGGCGACTTTCTCAAGCAAGCCTTCGCCGCAGCTCAGCTGCCCCAAGGATCGTAGGTCCCGAAGCGCCTGTAGCCCCGATAAGACGCGGGAATACAGCATGTTGGGCCCTTCACAATCATGACACGTCCCTATAGTATCCGGCGCCATAAGGAGGATGGGCCCGAGTGCGACGGGCGAGTCGAAGGACCCGTTGGCCTTGAACGTCGCAACCGCATCGGCCGCCCCAGGCACTTACCCGGCACTCGTGCTGAATGCCGACTATCGGCCGCTCTCCTACTATCCGCTTTCGCTATGGGGTTGGCAGGACACGGTGAAGGCCGTGTTCCTCGACCGCGTCAACATCGTCTCCGAATACGACCACGCGGTCCACTCGCCGTCCTTCGAGATGAAGCTGCCGAGCGTCGTCTCGCTCAAGAACTATGTGCGGCCGGCGCTGTATCCCGCCTTCACGCGGTTCAACGTGTTCTTGCGCGACCGGTTCACCTGCCAGTATTGCGGCGATAACCAGGACCTCACCTTCGACCACCTGATCCCACGTTCCCGCGGCGGGCTGACGCGCTGGGAGAACGTCGTGACGGCCTGCGCCCCCTGCAATCTCATGAAGGGCGGCAAGATGCCGGAGCACGCCAGGATGTGGCCGTCGCAGAAACCCTATCGGCCCACTGTGTTCGAGCTGCACCGCAACGGGCGGCTCTTCCCGCCGAACTACCTGCATGAGAGCTGGCTCGACTATCTCTACTGGGATACCGAGCTCGAGCCGTAAGGCTGGCATCCGCCTCCGGGCACCACTTCACGAGGATGTGAACGCTTCCGCGCCAAACCGTCCCGCCCGCCGGGAACGCCTGCGCGAAGCCCACGTTGGCTACCTTTCGGGAAAAATCCAGCCAGCCGCTTCGGCGGCGACGAGGATGAAGTATGCCGCAAAATGACCTTCAGAAAGTGGAACCCAAGGTGCCGGCAGAGGCGACCCTGGAAACAGTCACAACGTCCCGGCGCGGTCTCTTCCTGGGCATGTTCGCCGCAGGCGCGTTCGCGCTCTCAACCATGCCCAGCCCGGCCCGGGCGGCGGTGTCTATGTTGCGCACGGGTGTCGATCCCGAGCTGGTTGAGACCGAAGGCGACCAGCTATCCGGGGTCGAGGGCAATCAAGAGCTCGACCCCGAGGCCCAACTGGAAGAGGTCCGCTACTATTATCGCCGGAGACGCGGCCGGTACTGGCGTCGGCGCAGACGGCGTCGTAGGCCGCGCTTCGGGCTCTGGATCCGGATCTAGCGGCGGCGCGGCCGGGTCTAGCGTTAATAGCGCGTGGTGAGGGTCGTCACCCACTCCGGCGAGGCGTTCACCAGAAACGCCTCAAGCCGCTTGTCGGCGCCGGTCGCCACCAGAAACCCGACCGCGACCAGCAGCACGCCGAGCAGCATCTTGCCGCCTTTGCCGGCCTCCACGAGGCGCCCGCGCCAGCGCAGCATCGCCTCGCGCGAGACGAAGCCGAGCACCATCAGCGGCAACGCCGCGCCCACACCGAAGGCC
>CAYUTT010000162.1:0-5049 GCA_964447575.1 uncultured Methyloceanibacter sp. | reverse complement strand
AAATAAAGCTTAGTCAGAGTCTTGGTGGGATCTCCCCTTCCCGCGGAGGTTCTTATTCGGGGCGTATTGACCCGTCAAGTTTGCAGGGGCGCGCACCCTGCGGCAAACCAGCCAACCCAAAATCGCGAGCGAGAAAACCAGCAATTCGCGCGTGGATCCGAGTGCGACAAATGCCGTTCTAGGGCCCACTTTGGGCAACACTGCGTCGATGAGTCCTGTCTCACCCAGACCGATCTCGTCGAGAACGCGCCCCCAAGGATCGATCACGGCCGAGATGCCGGTGTTGGCGGCGCGAATCACGGGCAGTCCTTCTTCGACGGCGCGGACTTGGGCTTTATGAAAGTGCTGATAGGGACCGGCGCTCGCGCCGAACCAAGCGTCGTTGGTCACGTTGAGCAGCCACTCGGCCCGCCTTGCCGAATCCACGACCGCGCCCGGAAAGATAATCTCGTAACAGATGAGCGGGCTTGCCGGTGGAGCGCCTGGAACAGAAAGAAGGCGTGGGCCCGTCCCCTCGCTGAAGCCGCCGCGCACGCCCGTCATCTGCATGATGCCGAGGCTCTCGAGAAAGTCTTGGAAGGGCAGATACTCCCCGAACGGCACCAGGTGAATCTTGTCGTAGCCGTCGCGGACCATCCCTTGGTCGTCGACCAGGAGCAGGCTGTTATAGACGCGCTGGCCGATGAGCGCGCCGTCGGCATCGCGTTCCGTTTCGATGCGTGCCGCGCCGACGAGGAGCGACGTGCCTTCAGGCAGCGCATCGCCGATCGCCGTCAAGGCCTCGGACGTATCGGCCAGGAAGAACGGCAGCGCCGTCTCGGGCCAAATGACAATGTCGATCTCGCCGAGCCCGGGCGCTTCGGTAAGGCCCACATAGTCGGCGAAGATCTCGGCACTGTTCTCTGGGCGCCACTTCTGCGCCTGGTCGATATTCGCTTGCACGATGCGCAGCCGTACCCCCGTCTCATCGAAAGCCGCGGCCGCAAGCCGCTGCTCGCCCCATAGAGCGCCGAGGCCAAGCGCGATGAGGAGGGCGGACGCAAGCACTGCGGTGCTTTTGCTTGGGCTGTGTCCCCCAGACCAGATCGCCGCCGGTGCCGCGAACAGAAGAACGGCCACGAGGCTCAGGGCGTAAACGCCGAACACGGCCGCGAGTTGCATCAGGGGGCCATTGGCGAGAAGCCCATAGCCGACCAGGTTCCAGGGAAGCCCGGTGAGCACGTGCCCGCGTGCGAACTCGGCCAGCCCGAAGGCGATGGCGAGGGCGAAGACGCGCGCGGATCCGGGGCGCCACAGCGCGATCGCGAGCGCGCCGGCCGCCGCGAAGAACAGCGCCATGCCGGCGGGGAGGGCCGTCATGACGAAGGGAATCAGCCAGCCGTGCCGCCAAGGCTCCACGAGGAAGGCTTCGGCGACCCAATAGAGACCGGAGAGGAAATAGCCGAAGCCGAACCAGAAGCCGGTCAGCGCCGCGCATTTCAGCCGAGGACCCAGAGCCGCATGGCGCGCATGGCATCCGTCGAGAAGCCAGACCAACCCGCCGAAGGCGACGAACAGAACGGGCCAAGCGTGCACCGGCGCGAAGGCGAGCACCGACAGCGCGCCGAGAAGAGCGGCTAGGCCCGCGCGCTTTGCCCCGGTCAGATCGGCGACCCAGGCCGCGGCCTTGGTCAGCGGGGAGATCGCGCGCGAAGGTCTTGGGTTCATCGTATCGGCGCCCGGTCCAGGCCGGTCTGCGCGACCGCAACGAGCAGGGGGATCAAGGCGCGGGTTGCCCTGCCTCGTCCTCGGCCTTGGCTACACCTGATTCCTTGGGGAGGTGGATGCGAATCTTCTTGATGCGGCGCGGATCCGCATCCAGCACCTCGAATTCGATGCCCGACGGATGATGCACGAGCTCGCCCCGCGCCGGAATGCGGCCCGTGAGCGAAAACACCACGCCGCCCAGCGTATCGATGTCCTCCTCCAGCTCGCTTGAAACGAGCTCGATGCCGAGATGCTCCTCGATCTCCTCCACGGGCGTGCGCGCATCGGCGATCAGCCCAAGCCGCGGATCGACGCGGATCAAAGGTTCCTCCTCGACGTCATGTTCGTCGGCGATATCGCCCACGACCTCCTCGACCAGATCCTCGATGGAGACCAGGCCGTCCGTGCCGCCATATTCGTCGACCACGAGCGCGAGGTGAAGCTGCGAGGTCTGCATCTTGAGCAAAAGGTCGAGCACCGACATGGACGGCGGCACGTAGATCAGCTCGCGGGCGATATTGATCGAGCCGACGGACCGCTTCAGATCGACCTTGCCGAGATCGAGACCGCCATCCTCGCCGTTTGCCTCCTCGGTGATCCACGACATGAGATCGCGGATATGGATCATGCCGCGCGGGTCGTCGAGCGTATCCCGGTAGACCGGTAGGCGCGAATGCTCGGCCTTGCGGAACACGCGCATCAGCTCCTCGAGGCTGACGCTTTCGTCCACCGCCACGATGTCGGCGCGCGGCACCATGACATCTTCGACCGTGAGCTTGCCGAAACGCAGGATGCGCAACAGCATGTTGCGCTCCTGCGCGCTCAACGTGTCGCTTTTGCTGCGGGCGAGCGCGTCCTCGATCAGCTCGCGCAGATCGGGCTCCTCGCCGAGGCCGAAGGTTTGCAGCAGGCGATCGAACCAGGTGCTGTCCTCATCGGCGCGGCGCGCTTGCTCGGCCTCGAGCGCGCGTTCGGCTGACGGACTATTGCTCATGGACTTACCTCCGCAAGGCCCGCCTCGCCGCCGGAGCAATAAGGGTCGGCGATACCGATTGAGGCGAGGGCCTTTCTCTCCAAGTCTTCCATCGTCTCGGCTTCGTCGTCTTCGACATGGTCGAAGCCGAGAAGATGAAGGACCCCGTGCACCACGAGGTGAGAGATATGGTCGGCAAGCGCGAGGCCTGCATCGCCTGCTTCGCCACACGCGGTCTCATAAGCGATCACGACATCGCCGAGCGGCCCGGGCGCCGGCGGTCCGTCGCTTGCCGGGAACGACAGCACGTTGGTGGGAGTGTCCTTGCCGCGCCAGGTGCGATTCAGCGCCTGCATCTCGGCGTCGTCGGTGAGGACGATCGTCGCCTCGTAGGCGCCGGCGGGCAGGGGCGAGACCTCGGCGAAGGCCGCGTGCGCCGCGAGCTCGACCGTGGGGTCACTGATCGTGCTGCGCTCCCAGGCGCCGCCATGACGCACGACCTCGACCGCAAGCGCCGGGGTCTGCGGAGCGGGGCCGCTGCTGCGACTAGGGCCGTCTTCGCTCATGCGTTTCCCCCGGTCCTGGGAGGGGACGCTTTGGCGGCGTGCTCCTTCGGGGCAGGCTTCTTGGGAGTGGCCTCGTAGGCCTCGACGATCCGGCCGACGAGCTCGCGGCGCACCACGTCGGCCTTGGTGAAGGCAACGTGGTCGATCTCGTCGATACCGCGCAAGATCTCGATGGCCTCGGTGAGTCCGGAGTCCCTGCCCGGCGGCAGGTCGACTTGCGTCGGATCGCCGGTGACGATCATCTTGCTCTCCTCGCCGAGCCGCGTGAGGAACATCTTGAGCTGCACCGCCGTGCAGTTTTGCGCCTCGTCGAGAATGACCATGGCGTGAGAGAGCGTGCGGCCGCGCATGAAGGCCAGCGGCGCGATCTCGATGATGCCGGTGGCGAGCCCCCGCTCGACCCGCTCGGGCGCGAGCACGTCATAGAGGGCATCGTAGAGCGGGCGCAGATAGGGATCGACCTTCTCGCGCATGTCTCCCGGAAGAAAGCCGAGCCGCTCGCCCGCCTCGACAGCGGGCCTGGAGAGGATCAGCCGGTCGCAACGCCCGGCCTCGAGACAAGCCGCCGCGAAGGCAACGGCGAGATAGGTCTTGCCGGTGCCGGCGGGGCCCGTGGCGAAGACCAGATCGTTGCGCTGAAGCGTTTCGAGATATGCGCTCTGAGCGGGCGTGCGCGCGGTGATGAGCCGCTTGCGTGTACGGATCTGCTGTGCGGCGGGAAGGGCTACGCCTGACTTCGTCTCCTCGTCGGGCTCCGCGACATATGCATGTCGGATGGCGCCGACCACCTCGCCGACGCCGATCGTCTCGCCTTGCGCCAGGCGCCCATAGAGTTGCTCGAGCACCGACTTCGCCGCGGCGCAGGCCTCGTCCGGCCCGCGCAATGCCACGGCGTTGCCGTTGACCACGGCCTCCACGCCGAGACGGTCTTCCAGCACGGCAAGATTCGCGTCGTAGTCGCCGAGGAGGTCGCGCACCAGCCGGATGTCGTCGAAATAGACGACGAGAGGCTCTCCGATTCCGTTGGCGAGCGTCGCGTCTGCACGCTTCGCCGCCGCTCCTCGTCCGCGCGTCAAAGATGATTTCCGAACGCTGGCCTTGCTGCTCACAGGGCCGCCTGAACTGGCTCGCGCCATTCAAATCCCGAATTTATGACACCGGTAAGACTGTTCGGCCCCGCAGCCGAGATGTCAACCTCGGCGATCTCGCCGATCAACAGCTCCGGGCCCTCCACGTGCACAGCCTGGAGATAAGGTGAACGCCCCGTGATCTGCCTGGGTTTCCGCCCTTTGCCCTCGAACAGCACGGGAACCTTGCGGCCCACGGTCGCCCGGTCGAATTCACGGCGACTCTCGTCCAGAAGCGCCTGTAGTGCGGCCAGACGCTCCTTCTTGACGGCCTCCGGCACCTGATCCTGCAAGGCTGCCGCCGGCGTGCCCGGCCGCGCGCTGTATTTGAAGGAGAAGGCCTGCGCGAAGCGGACTCGCTGGGCGAGCCGCAAGGTCTCCTCGAAGTCGGCGTCGGTCTCGCCCGGAAAACCGACGATGATGTCCGTGGAAAGGGCGATGCCGGGACGCGCGATCCGGATGCGTTCGATCAGCGCCTCGTATTCCTCGCCTGTGTGCTTGCGGTTCATCGCCGCGAGAACGCGGTCCGAGCCCGCCTGGAAGGGCAGGTGGAGATAGGGCATCAGCTTCCCTTCGTCGCCGAACAGCGCGATGAGGTCCTCGTCCATGTCGCGCGGATGACTCGTGGTGAAGCGCA
>CAYUTT010000161.1:0-5061 GCA_964447575.1 uncultured Methyloceanibacter sp. | reverse complement strand
TCCCTTGCGCGATCAAGGTGAGCAGCTGGTTCGGCCCGGCATTCTTGGCGAACTTGCCGGTGCCCGAGACCTTGCCCGTCACTTTCCATTCCTTGTAGAGCAGCGGCCCGGCGTTCGTTTCCTGCAACGTGCGCGGATCGATCTCGAAGATCGAGACCTTGGCCGGCAGTTCGAGCGCAAGCGTGCCTGCATAGCCGTTGCCGTCGTCGAGGGCGAAGACAAGTCTGTTCCCCTGCCAGCTTGCCTTCACCGCATATTGCGAGAGCTCGCCGTCGATGCCTTCGTAGCTCTCCTCGCCGGCTTCCGTCATGTAGAGCTCGGCCTTAGGGGCGAAGCGCAGAGCCTTGAAAACGCCGAGCTTCTCCGCATTGAGCGCCGCCACCTCGACAGTGCGTTGCCCGGGCTGACTGCAGCAGGCGCAAGCGAACGCGGCACTCGTCATCCCTACTGTGACGAACGCAGCGGCGGAGAGCGCGAGGCCGAAGCGCTGCGCCGCGCCGGCGCCTCTCCGGTTCAGATCGCGAGATCGGCTCATGGGCCTCGTGCCTCGCCTCAAAGTGAGATCAGCACCACGCCGACGACGGCCGCGATCAGCCCCGCGATGCGGTGCAAGGGCATCGGCTCGCCAAGCACCAGCACGCCGAGCAACGCTCCGCCGACGATGAACATGCCGTAGATGGGCACGACCACATTGGCCGGGCCGAGCGACAGGGCGTGAAACAAGGAGCTGACCGCGACCGTGAGCGCGATGCCGCCGGCGATCGCCCATAACAGCGGCGGCGTATCCAGGTCGAAGAGCAGCGTCCTGAGCTCGCCACGCCAGGCAACGACGGCGATGGCGTAAATCGGAACGATCGTGGTCGCAACGGCGAGCACCATGTAGGTCGAGACGCTGCCGCTGCGCTCGGCGAGCTTCACGAACAGCGTCATGAGCGAATAGCCGGCCATGCCGAGCAAGGCCCAAAGAACATAGGATTTGATCACCGCGCCCTCCCGCGTCGTTGCCCCTGAAGACCAGGATGTCACAGACCGCGGTGAAGCGCGACAAGTCAACCGGAACGGGCAAAACCGGCGTGGGGAGCAGGTTTAGCCCTCGACGGAGGTTTCGGGCCGGTTGGAGCCGGGATCGAGCTCCTCGTGCCACACGCCGTCCTCCGTCTCGTATTCGATGCCGACCGTCTCGCCGGGCACTTTCTGTTCGCCGGCGGCGCGCTTGGCGGCTTCGAGGGCGGCATCGTGCGTGGGAAAGGTCTCGGAGTACGTGCCCTTGGCCTGATAGGCCCACCCGTCCTCGTGCTTGACGATCTTGTAGACGACCTTCGCCATCGCTTTCTCCTCGCGCTCCTATCCTCTCGCACAACCGCAACGCGGACCAATGGTTCCTGGATTGCGCGTCGAATGTAAGGAATGCCCCCGGACCGAGTTCGGGTGTACCGGCTGCGTATCGTGAGCGCGGCCCTAGGCCTCCGCGCGCGCCTGCGTGGCCTGAGGCGCCGCGGCTTGCCGGACGCATTCGCCGAGCGAGGAGAGCACCGACCGCTTGACCACGGCGTGTTCGCGGAAGCCCTGACGCTCCATCAGTGCCTGATGCAGTTCAGGCAACCGATAGAACGGGACGCTCGGATACCAATGATGCTCGAGGTGGTAGCCGATATTGCACGGCAGGATGAAGATGCGCTCGAGCCAGGTCGGAATCGTCGTGCGCGTGATCGAATATTCTTCCTCGTCGCTCTCTACCGCGCTGTGCTCGCAGATCAAACGCACATACTGCGCCACGATGTGCCAGGTGCAGAACGGCACGATCCAATAAAGCAGGAAGGCGTACCATCCCCCGAAATAAGTCAGGGCGCCAGCAACCGAGGCATAGAAGGTAAAGCGCGCCGCGCGCATCCAAGGGGGCGACGGTATGAGCGTCGCGCCGATCAGCCCGCGGACGATCCAGAACAGGCCCGTCAAGAACGCGCCGCGCTTGATCAGCACCCAAACCAGCCCGGCCCGCGTCTTGGGAAACTGCCAATCCGGCGCAAGCTCGCCGGCGGCGTCGTGGGTGTACCAGATGTGGCGGTTCCCGTCGTTCTGGAGCCCGGTGTATTGGTGATGCGTGCCGTGAAACTTGCGGAAGCCCTCCACCGAGGCGAAGGTCGGCCACATCATGAAAATATTCGCGAACAAGTCGTTCTGCCACCGCACCGGCAACGTACGGAAATGCGAGGCGTCGTGGCCGAGGATCAGCAGCGCGTGCTGGCGCGAGCCGATGACCAGGACCGCGAGGATATAGAGCAACGGATTCCAGAAAGTGGTGCAGACCGCGATCGCGGCGGCGATCACCGCCCACTCGCGGGCCGTGACCAAGACCGCCCTTGCCGGCTGAAGCTGCGAAAGTTCCTTGATCGTCGCCGGCGGCAGCCGCTCCGGGATGCTTCGAGCCGTATTGTGGGGGTGTTGGACGACCGGGTTCGCCGCGATGTCCTCCGACGGGATCTCCTCCCGGAGGTAGGCGATCACTCTCCTGGCGCGCGCGAGGTCCGGCATCGGCAAGAGACTTAACCCGATCGTGTGACCATTCCTGGGCAGCGATACCGCTTTGCTGGCAAGTGACGCGGATCGCGCCCTGGCCTATACAAACTGTCCTTTGCCAAGCTGGAGTCGCAAGCCCCGCCGTGCCAACCGTCAGCCGCAAGACTCGCGATGCCACCACCTTCGACGTCGCCGTGATCGGCGGCGGTCACAATGGCTTGGTTTGCGCTGCTTATCTCGCGCGCGCCGGTCTCAAAGTGAAGGTCTTGGAGCGGCGTGGGATCGTGGGCGGCGCGGCCGTAACCGAAGAGTTCCACCCCGGCTTTCGGAACTCCACCGCCTCCTACACGGTGAGCCTGCTCAATCCGAAGGTCATCGCCGATCTCGACCTGCACCGGCATGGGCTGAAGATCGTCGAACGCCCCGCCATGAACTTCCTGCCGCTGCCGGACGGCGGCTACCTCCTCACCGGCGAAGGCCGCACCAAGGCCGAGATCGCGAAGTTCAGCACGCGCGACGCGGAGCGCTACGATGCGTATTCCGCGAAGCTCGCCGTCATCGCCGATATCTTGCGCGAGCTCGTCTTGCGCGCGCCGCCCAACGTGGTGGAGGGCTTCGGCTGGCAAGGCTTGCGCGAGCTCGTGCGCGCGGCGGCGCTCGGCAACACGATGCGCCGGCTCGATCTCGAGGAGCAGCGCCTCCTGCTCGACCTCTTCACCATGCCCGCCGCGGACTTTCTGTCTGACTGGTTCGAGAGCGAGCCGATCAAGGCCCTGCTGGGCTTCGATTCCATCGTGGGAAACTATGCAAGCCCCTTCGATCCCGGCTCGGCTTACGTGCTGCTGCATCACGCTTTCGGCGAGGTGAACGGCAAGAAGGGCGCCTGGGGCCATGCCATCGGCGGCATGGGCGCGATCACGCAGGCCATGGCCAAGGCGGCTGCCGAGCATGGCGTGGACATCGAGACCGATGCCGAAGTCGCGGAGGTCCTGATAGAACGCGGCAAAGCTGTCGGCGTTGCCTTGGCCGACGGGCGGGCCGTGCGCGCCAAGGCGCTCGCCGCCAATGTCAATCTCAAGCTGCTTTACACGCGCCTTCTGCCGGAGCAGGCCTTGCCGCGAGACTTCCTCGACCGGATGCGGAAGTTCAAATGCGGCTCGGGCACGTTCCGCATGAACGTGGCGCTATCGGAGCTGCCGAGCTTCACCGCGCTGCCGGGCAAAGACCCGCAAGCCCATCATGGCGCCGGCATCATCATCGGCCCGAGCCTCGCCTATATGGACGCGGCCTATCGCGATGCCTTGGCGCATGGCTGGAGCCGCGAGCCCATCATCGAGATGCTCATACCGTCCACCTTCGACGACGGCCTCGCCCCGCCCGGCGCTCATGTCGCGAGTCTGTTCTGCCAGCACGTTGCGCCCATGCTGCCGGGCGGAAGGTCATGGGACGACGCGAAAGACGAAGTCGCCTACCTGATGATCGCCACGGTCGACGCTTATGCGCCCGGCTTCGCCGCGAGCGTCTTGGGGCGGCAGGCCTTGAGCCCGCTCGATCTCGAACGAACCTTCGGCCTTCTGGGCGGCGACATCTTTCACGGCGCGCTCACCCTCAACCAGCTGTTCTCGGCGCGGCCCATGCTCGGCTATGCGGATTATCGGGGGCCGCTGCCAGGACTTTATCATTGCGGCTCGGGCGCGCATCCCGGCGGCGGCGTCACCGGCGCGCCGGGTCACAACGCGGCCCGCGCCATCCTCTCCGACCTCAAGCCTTTCTCTTGGCGCTGACGCGCGCCTCCGGCATGCATTTGAGGCAACGGCAGCCGATCGGCTTGATGAATTCGTCAAAATACGCCTTGCCGTAATCGTAGCCGAGCTCCTCGCCCGGCTTGATCTTGCGCTTGGCCATGACGAACACGCGCTTCTTGCGGATCTCGATCTCGCAATTCGGGCGGCAGGAGTGGTTGATGTAGCGCGCCGTGTTGCGCTTGTTCCAGCCGTCGATGGTCTTCTTGGCCGTGACCTCGAACAGATAGCGACTGCGGCTGGTCAACTCCTCGTCCTCGGTGAGCGTGCGCCCGGTGTACTCGATGATGCAAACGCCCTTGGGGATGGGCTCGAGAGCGAACAGGCCGCGTCCCGCACGGGCGCGCTTGACGGCGAGGCGGAATCCGCCGGGCGTGAACTTCGACTTTCTCATGATCTCGCTGATTGTTTTCAGGCCGGACGACTTACTAACCCCGACTTCCGGTCATTCGCAAGTAGCGAGCCAAGCATCGAGGCGCGATTCATCGTCCCGCCGCGGGACCCGCGCGAGGTTTGTCAAAGAGCGGTCCCCTCGGATGAGGGGGATGGCGCGCCGGGCAGGCGCAAATCCTAAAATGGCTCCGCGATCCTTTTGGGTATCGCGGCAGGCGCCGGCGCGCCAACAAGCGCTCAAGGTGCGAAGCGATAGCGCATCAGAAAACGCGTCACACTCCGCCGAGCACCTGCTCATTTGCGGCGTTGGCCGGCGGCAGGCCCCGCTTTCGGTTATCCCGGTCCAACC
>CAYUTT010000160.1:0-5078 GCA_964447575.1 uncultured Methyloceanibacter sp. | reverse complement strand
TCGGCGATCCGCATCGACGAGT
Organism: uncultured Methyloceanibacter sp.; assembly: GCA_964447575.1. GTDB lineage: Bacteria > Pseudomonadota > Alphaproteobacteria > Rhizobiales > Methyloligellaceae > Methyloceanibacter. The sequence continues at coordinate 5,056 of CAYUTT010000160.1, read as the reverse complement.
TCAAGGGCGTGGTCACCGGCGAGATCGAGAACGGGATCGTCCAGAAAGGCGATATCGGCGGCTTCTCCGGCTCGATCTTCACCGACACCGGCGGCGGCGTCGTGTTCAACCTCTACACCAACCCGCAAGAGGACGTGAGCATCGGCATCCGGCATATCCCGATGGCCGTCCCGCTGGGCAATGCGGCGGGCTGGTACATGAAGGAGCTGTTCGAATATCCGCCGCAGTTCAAGATCGGCTTCCTGTCCAACAATCCGCCGCTCTACGACCTCATTCCCGAGGGCGAAATGGCGGTCAAGGACTGGCTCAAGAAGCACGGCTTCGGCCGCTTCCAGCCTTAGGGCATCGCCGCAAGCACGACGCGAAAGGGGGCGCCTCGACCGGCGCCCTTTTTTTGCGTTCGAGGCTTGTGGCATTCCCGCAACAAGCGACCGAGATATCGGTACCGGGTGGCGTGAAATGGCAAGCAGGAGTGATGGACTCCGCTCTATTCTTGCGCAGCGCCGGGGGTTGGCGTGCTCGGGGGGCGTGAATGGCGCGTAGGAAGTGGTTCGGCGCACTCGGCCTTTGTGTGCTTGCCTTGGGTACTCCGATTGCGGCCGAGGCGGGCGGCAACCTCGTTGAACCGGTGCCTATACCGTCGGCCTGGACTTTCGACGGCGGCCTCTATGGCTGGGCGCTGTGGGTTGGCGGTGACGTCACGGCACGCGGCGAGACCTTCAGCGTCTACGCCGATCCCATCGATCTCATCGAGCATCTCGACGGCCCCATCATCATGGCGAATTTCGAGGCGAAGCGCGGGCCCTTCGCGCTTTATGCCGACGTCGTCTATGCGAAGTTCGCCATGGACTCAGACTTCGTCGGCGAAGCCCAACCCATCCAAGCGCTGACGCTCAAGGGCGATGGGCGTATCGGCGCCGACTATACGTTCGGCGTCTACCAAGCCGACACCTTCTACGAGTTCGCGAACTTCACCGGCGCCAACGGCAACAGCACGACCTTCGAGATCGGCGGCGGCGCGCGCTACGTGCAGCAGAAGCTCGACATCACGGCGAAGATCGATGCCAGCGCCGAAGTGCATCTCGGCAAGCTTCTCGACCGTCTGGAGAGCCGCATCCAGCGTATCGAGGCGCAGGAGGCGCGGCTCGAGTCGCTGGCGCGGCTCAACGCGTTGCGCACCGCGCTCTTGGAAGAGCGGATCGTCCGCGCCGGGAACCGTGGCCTGAAACGGCGCGTGGCCCGGCTCGAGAACAGCCTCAAGAATGTTGAAGGGCGCGGCGAGGCCATCGCCGCGCTCGAGACGCTCGACAGGCTCCGGCTCGCCCTTCTGCAGCGCGCCCTCAACCTCGACGGCAAGGAGTTCACCGACGAGCTCGCTTTCGTCAACACCGGCACGATGGATTGGGTGGATCCGGTCGTTGCCATGCGCGTGACCCATGCTCTCGGCAACGGCCACTCCGTGACCGCCATGGGCGACGTCGGCGGCTTCAACGCAGACCGCAATTTCAGCTGGCAGGCGGTTCTCACCTATGACTGCGAAGGCACCCTGTTCGGCTACGAGACCACCACCTCGATCGGCTACAAGGCGCTGGGCCTCAAGTTCGAGGAGCAGACGAGCAAGGGCACGCGCGGCGTCGACGTGATCTTGCACGGCCCGCTGGCCGAGATTGCCTTCCGCTGGTAGGCACGCTCAAGCCGCGAGCAGGCTCTCCTGACATTGCAGCTCCACCGGAGTTAGGCAGAGCACTCGTCCAGGCTCCGCATCGCGGCCTCGGCCTCGTCGTAGGAGGCGTGAGCGCGTCCGAGCATCCGCATGGCCTGGCCATCGGGCTCGGTGACCATGATGCGGCAGGTTTTCGACAGCGTATCGAGCGCCACGTAGAAAGTCGTGGCATAGGCCGGACTTGCCACGGCGACGACAAGCAAGCAGGCCGAGACGCGAATCAAGAATGAGCGAGTTAGGGACCGCATTGGGAACCTCCGATGCGTAGTTGAGCCAGTTGGATGCTCCCCGCCGAGTTCCCGAATTGACGCTCGGGGGTCATAGTGTGCGCCTGCAAGTGGCCGCGATTTGGGCAGTTCCTTGCCGGCAGCCGGTTTGTGTCATCCACGGGGCAACGCCTTGCCCCTGTTAGACAGGCTTGTGACCCTGAAAGTTCCATGGTGACGGCGCTCTGCGCCCTTTTTTCACATCTGAACGGAACTTCGGCACGTCCCGGGCTGTCTATAGGGTCTGGTCCGGCCTTGCGGCCTGATCGGAAGGTTTGTGTAAACACGAGGACGAAAGGGGACATCATGTCTTTTTCCCGCTTTCCCATCGGCGCGGCCGTTGCGGCTGCCGTTTTGATGGCGACATCGCCCATGGCGCTGGCCCAGGCGGCCAATCCGCAAGAAGCGCCGAGCGCCGCGCCGCAGGTCACCAATGAGCAGCTCGAGACTTACGCCGTGGCTGCCCTTGAGGTGCACAAGATCAACCAGAACTACCAGCCGTTGATCAGTCAAGCCGGGTCGCCGGAGGAGCAAAAGGACCTCTACGACAAGGCCACACAGGAAATGACCGAGGCCATCCGCAACAACGGTCTGTCGGTCGAGCAATACAACCAGATCACGACGGCCGTGCAATCCAACCCGGAACTGTCTGATCAGGTGCAGGGCTTTATCGATCAGAATCAGAATCAGTAACCGCGCCCCCATGGGGCACTAAGGCAGGTGTGCGGCAATGCGGCCCCAAGTCCGGGTCACGCATTGCCGCGCCACTTTAAGCGGTGGACTTGCGGCCACGGTCGCGCTTCGCTGCGAGCCCATTCGGAGGCTCGAACGAGGAAGACGTGACCCGCCGTCGGAGCAAATCACCGACACGAGGCAAGGCAGGGAGGCCGAAAGCCCCTGCGCCACAGCCGCAATCGAGCGCTCGCGAGAGCAAGCCGTCTTCCAGGCGCCGTTTCTTCATCATCGTTGGCCTGGCCGTTGCCGCTGCGGTCGTCGTCTTGGCGGCAGGCCTGACCTGGAAGGTCTTGCTCGGCCCACCGCACGGGCCGGCCGAAGGCGGACCCGAGACGCTCGCCTTTGTCGGCAGCGAGACCTGCATCGCCTGCCATGCCGAGCAGGGCAAGCTCTGGCATCCCTCGCAGCATGCCCATGCCATGGCGCATGCGTCCGCCAAGACCGTGCTCGGCGATTTCGGCGGCGCGACCTTCGACTATTACGGCGTCACCTCGCGCTTCTTCACGGAGAACGGCAAGTTCTTCGTCGAGACCGACGGGCCGGACGGCAAGCTCGGCACGTTCGAGGTGAAATACACGTTTGGGCTCGACCCCTTGCAGCAATATCTCATCGAGTTTCCCGACGGGCGCGTGCAGGCGCTCAGCGTCGCCTGGGACAGCCGCCCGGAGAGCCAAGGCGGCCAGCGCTGGTTCCACCTCTATCCTGACGAGCGCATCGGCCACGACGATCCGCTCCACTGGACCAGGCTGAACCAGAACTGGAACTTCATGTGCGCCGAGTGCCACTCGACCGGCGTCGCCAAGAACTACGATCCCAAGACCGACCGCTTCGCCACCACCTGGCAGGAGATCAGCGTGGGCTGCGAGGCTTGCCATGGCGAGGGCTCCGCCCATGTCGCCTGGGCCAACGTGTGGTCGCCCTTCGCCAAGGAGGACGCGGCGAAAGGCCTGCTCGCGCGCTTCGACGAGCGTTCCGGCGTCACCTGGAGCCGCGATGCGAAGACCGGACAGCCGCAACGCAGCGCGGCGCCGGCGCAGCTTCGCAAGGAGGTCGAGATGTGCGGCCGCTGCCATGCGCGCCGCGGCATCCTCTCGGAATCCTTCCTGCCCGGCAGGCCGCTCTCCGACACCCACGCGGTGTCGCTGATCTCACCCGGCCTCTACCAGCCGGACGGCCAGATGCTGGACGAGGTCTTCAATCATGGCTCGTTCATGCAGAGCAAGATGTTCGCCGCGGGCGTCACCTGTAGCGACTGTCACGATCCGCACAGCGGAAAGCTCCGCGCCAAGGGCGACCAGGCGTGCCTGCAATGCCATGCCGGCAGCTATGCCGATGTCTCGCACACCCACCATGAGGGAGAGGCGGCGCCGTCTTGTGCCGCCTGCCATATGCCGGCGCGCAAATTCATGGTGATCGACGCGCGGCACGACCATGCCTTCCGCGTGCCGCGTCCGGATCTCTCGGACGCGCTCGGCGTGAGCAATGCCTGCAACGATTGCCATACGGACAGATCGTCTGAATGGGCCGCCGCCGCGATCGAAGACTGGCACGGTCCGGAGCGCAAAGGCTTCCAAACCTTTGGCCCGGCCTTCCATGCCGCTTGGGAAGGGGTGCCGCATGCGGAGGCGCTTCTCGCTGCCGCGGCACGCGACAACGCCAATACCGCCTTCGTCCGGGCGAGCGCGCTCGAAGCGCTCATCGCCTATCCCTCCGAGGAGACTGCGGCAGTGGTGAGGGCGGGGCTTGCCGATGCCGATCCGCTCGTGCGCATCGCTGCGCTCGGTCACCTGGAGGGGGCGTCGCCAGCACAATTGTGGCCGCTCGTGTCGCCGCTCCTCGACGATCCGGTGCGCGGCGTGCGCATCGAGGCTGGGTTCCTGCTCGGCGGCACCCCGCCGGAGACTCTCTCGCCCTCCGATCGCGCCCGGCTCGCCGAAGCCGAGGCGGCGTTCGTGGCGGCGCAAGAGCTGAACGCCGACCGGCCAGAGTCGCGTTCGCAGCTCGCCCGGTACTTCGTGCGAAAGGGCAACGTCGAGACGGTCGAAGCGGAGTACCGGGCCGCGCTGCGTTTGAGCCCGCATTTCACGCCCGCCGCCGTCAATCTCGCCGACCTCTACCGCCTGCTCGGCCGCGACGGGGAGGGTGCCGCCGTGCTGCGGGAGGCCCTCGACGTCTCGCCCAACGATGGCGGTCTGCACCATGCGTTAAGTCTGGCCCTGGTGCGCCTCAAGAAGCCGGAGGAGGCGATAGAGTCGTTACGGCGGGCGGCGGAACTGGAGCCCGGCCGCGCCCGCTACGCCTATGTCTATGCGGTCGGGCTAGAGTCGGTCGG
>CAYUTT010000159.1:0-5082 GCA_964447575.1 uncultured Methyloceanibacter sp. | reverse complement strand
TCGAGCCGTTCTGTCTCGCCGGCGCCCGAAAGCTGCTCCACCTGCTTGTGCAGCAGGCCTCCGTCGAGCTCCGGGAGCGCGGCGAAATTGGCGAGTATCTCGTCGTAGAGCGCTATGCCGCCGCCCGAGACGAAGTCGAGTGCGCGCCGCACGCTTCCCTGGCTCAGACCGAGCGCCACACGCAAAGCCTCGTCGTCGGCTTTCACCCCGTCGCGGGCGAGCGCCGCGCGCACCGCCGCTTCCAGAGGCTGATCGGCCAACGACGACACGCGAAGCGCGCGCGTCCGCGAGCGGATGGTGACGGGAAGGCGCCCCTCGGCGCCCGAGATCAAGAAAAAGAGGGTCCTGGGGGGCGGCTCCTCCAGCGCCTTGAGCAGCGCATTGGCGGCGTTCTGGTTGAGCTCGTCGGCCCGGTCCACCACGACGACGCGGAAACCCTGCTCGCCTGCCGAGTGCCCGAGGAACTCCCGCAAGCGTCGCACCTCGTCGACGCCGATCCACTGGGAATAGCGTTTCGATTTATCGACCCAGGAACGCCGGATGAGGAGAAGATTGGGATGAGAGAGGTTTGCCACCTTGCGGAACACGGGATGCTCAGCCGGCACGTCGCCCCATGCCTCTTCTCCCTCGGCATGCGCCAAGACCATGCGGGCGAAGCGGTACGCCAGCGTCGCCTTGCCGACACCCTCAGGCCCGACGAGGAGCCAGGCGTGATGCAGGCGCCCGCTACGCAGTGTGCCCTCGAATTCGGCAACCGCGCTGTCGTGTCCGAACACGCGGTCGACCTCGCGCGGCGCGGAGAAGTGTTCGAGGCGGTCCGGTTCGACGAGAGGCGCGCGCGTACGTTCGGCCGCTGCGCTCATGGATTCAGCCGGTGCAGTACGGCTTCCCATACATCTTCGGCCACCATGGCCTCGGGCTGGCTCGCGTCGACGACGATGCAGCGATTGGGCTCCTCCTCGGCGATATCGAGGAATGCCCGGCGCACCCGCTCGTGCATCATGAGTTCCTGACTTTCGAAACGGTCGGGCTCCGCGCCCTCGGCGCGGGCTTGCGCCCGTGCCAGCCCCTCCTCCGCGGGAATGTCCAAGATAAACGTGATGTCGGGCGTGAGCGCGCCGACGGTCAGGCGCTCGAGGGCATGGATTAGGGTGCGCGGCACACCACCGGTTGCGCCCTGGTAAGCCCGGGTGGAATCGAAGAACCGGTCGCAGACGACCCATTTGCCCTGCTGCAGCGCATCCCGGATCGCATGATCGACATGATCGGCGCGCGCCACGGAGAACATCACCGCTTCCGCCAGCGGGCCGAATTGTGCGACATGGCCGGAGAGCAACGACCTGCGGATCTCCTCGGCGGCAGGCGAGCCGCCGGGCTCCCGGGTTGCAAACACGGGCCGTCCCGCGCGTGCGAGCCGGTTGGCGAGAATGCCGGCTTGGGTGGACTTGCCCGTGCCCTCGCCGCCCTCGAAGGTGATGAACCTGCCGATTTCAACGCCGCGCTGCATGTCAGCGACTAAAGCAGCCAGCCAAAGGCGAGCACGAGCAACGAGTCGATGCCGCGCATGGCAAAGCCGCTGCTCGGGATATCCTCGCCTGCATAGAGAGGAATCTCATTCGTTGCGGTGGATTCCGCAGAATTAACCCGCAATGTGGCGATCTGATCGCCCTTCTTGATCGGCGCTTTGATCGGACCACTGTAAACAATTTCGGCGGATACGGCGCCCGTTGCGCTCGATGGCAAGAGAAGGTCGATGTCACCGTCGCCGACGAGGGGCACGTAGTGCTTCTCGCCGCCCCACACGAGCGCCTCGCTGACTTTCTCGCCCTCGCTGAACAGCCTGAACGGTTTGAAGCTCTTGAAGCCCCATTCCAGCATCCGCCGCGACTCCGCCTCGCGCTCCTTGGGAGACTCGATCCCGTTCACGACGAGGATCAGCCGCTGGTCGCCCCGCTTGGCGCTTGCCACGAGACCGTAGCCCGACTCGCTGAGGTGACCCGTCTTTAGACCGTCGACGCCGATATCAGCCCAGACCAGCGGGTTCCGGTTGCGGAACGTAAACTTGTTCCGGTAGCGAAACTCCTGCTGGCCGAAATAGTGGTAATACTCGGGATAGGTGTCGATCAGATGCTTGGCGAGGAGCGCAAGATCGCGCGCCGAGGTCACATGGCCTTCGGCGGGGAGGCCGTTCGTATTGACGAAGTTCGATTGCGTCAGGCCGAGTTCCTTAGCGTAATCATTCATCGTCTTGATGAAGGCCTCTTCCGAGCCGGCGACCCCCTCGGCCAGGATGATGGTGGCGTCGTTGCCCGATTGCACGGTGACCCCCTGGATCAGGTCGTGCACGCTGACCATGTCGCCGAGCGGAGCGAACATGGCCGCTGTGCGAGAGGGTGCGCCGCCCGTCCGCCACGCATGCTCGGAGACCTTGAACTCATCGTCGAGGGTAATCCGGCCTGTCTTGAGCTCGCGAAACACAACGGCGAGCGTCATGAGCTTGCTCATACTCGCCGGTACCATCTGCGTGTCGGCGTCCTTCTCGTAGAGCACGAGGTTCGCGTCTGAATCCATGAGGATGGCGTGAGTGGCCTTGGTCTCGACACCGCCCGGCGCGGTCTGGGCGAGGACGGGCGTGCAAACGGAGACCACGCCGACTATGAGGACGGCGCAGGCCGCGGCGATGTTCATCAATCTACGCAGGGCGCACACGAGCGGACCGGATTGGGTAAAGCTGGGTTCAAACGCCGCAGTACTTGCGGCAAGCCTCAAGGAACTATCGACCTGCCGCGCGTAAAAATCAACTGGAAGCCCTCCAAGGCTCAGTTCCGCAAGACGATTTTCGCGCCTTGGTAGCCTGCCTCCGTGACGCGAGGAAGCGCCAAGGCGGCTTCGCTCTCGTCGGCAAACGGGCCAAGGCGGACCCGGTAGAAGAGCTCTCCACCGACATCGATCTCGGCCACGTCGACCGGACCAATGTTGGAAAGCACGACCCGCGCCCTTTCGGCATTGTCCTTGTTCTTGAAGGAGCCTGCCTGGATGGTGGGCCCAGCGGCCGGCTGCCTGGCCGCGGTGGTCATCATGGGAAGGGACCCGGTCATTTCCGGTGAGGCCCTCAAGGGTGCCTCCCTGGCGAATGGCGCTTCGCTTGGTTCCGTGGCTTGCGGGGCTGGAAGCGATGCCGTGGCGACAGGCTGTGCGGCCCGGTCGGGGAGCGGCGGATGATGTCCAGCCGGGAGGCGCGCCGCCACGACAGTCTTCGTCTCCGGCTTCGAGGCGTAGCGCTGCAGCCCCTGACTGACAAGGAAGCGTTGCTCGTAGCTGTCGTCGCCGTTCAAGGGGGCGCGGCGAAGATAGCGCACCCTGACCGGCGCCGTACCTTCCCGGCGGAAGCCGAGCGCCTCCGCCGAGCGCTGCGACAGGTCGATGATCCGGTCGTTGGCGAAGGGGCCGCGATCGTTGACGCGCACGACGATGCTGCGGCCGTTCCTGAGGTTGGTGACCTGGGCATAGACTGGCAGCGGCAGAGTGGGGTGCGCCGCCGACAGCCTGTCCATGTCGTAGATTTCGCCGTTGGCGGTACGGCGCCCATGGAACAGCTCGCCATACCAGGAGGCCTGTCCCTTGCGGTCGTAGCTCGGATCTTCGCGCGGATAGTAGCGCACGCCCGCGATGTCGTAAGGCTGGCCAACATGGTAGCGGCCGCCCCCTTTCGGCACCGGCTGCCCCAGAGGAATGACCCGCTCTCCGAGCCCCGGACGCTTATCGCGTCCACATGCTGATAGGACAATTGCGAGAGAGATGCTCAGGGCAAGCGCAAGCGCGGGCCGGGCGAAGCTGCGGCCGCTCAAGCGCATTCCGGGCGCGCCCGCGAGACCCGCAGGCGTGCGTTCACCCACCCCACCACGCAACGTCCCGACCCTTCGACGGGATGACAGAAGATGCGCCGGAGAGACCTCGAACGCGAAAACCTGGCGGGTCCCTCCTTAGGCGCGCGGTTACTGTCGGCCACCGCGCGTTAGCAAAACATGAATCGGGCTTATGTCTCAGCCCGTGATGCGTCCGAGGCAGAGCGCCACCACCTCATCAATGCCGCCGCTCGCGTCGATGCGATCGAAGGCAATTCCACCAAGGTCGTAGCCGAGCTGGGTTTTTACCACCTCGGGGTCAGCATCGGACACATCGAAGGCGCGCGCCGCGACCCGCGCCTGCATCACCTCGTATGGCGCCTCCAGCCACAGGCCTGAGAAGGCGGCCGCCTGGGCGCGCGCGAGCGAAGCTGCCGCCTCGCGCTCTTCCGGCATCGCCTGCACCGCATCGAGAATCACGGTGCGGCCTGCGGCAAGCGCCAGCCCAGCCCGCTTCCGGCACATCGCATAGACTTGATCCGACACGGTTTTTTCATAGGCCTCGGCCGACAGCCGCACCTCGGGCGATACCCCGAACAGACGCTTGCGCTCCACGTCGCTGCGCACGATCACGGCCCCCGGAAAGGCCCCAAGTCCGGGCGCAAGCGCCCGCGCCACCGTCGATTTGCCGCTGCCCGAGAGCCCGCCGATCGCGATGAGACGCGGGCCAGCCGGAGCAAGAAAGCCCCGCGCGAGATCGAAATAATTCTGCGCTTCAACCCGCGCCAAATGCGCCTCATCCCGCGCCACATCTGGAGCAATCTGCGCAACATCGCGCGCCGCCGCCTGCTCTGCGCGCAGAAGCTCGACCTTGGCGCGGATCACGGCCCGCAAGCTCAGGAACAGCGGCAGGGCCGCAAGCCCCAGGAGATCGCCCGTGCCGCCTGCGTCGAGATAGGCGTTCAGCACGGCGTTGGCATGCGCGCCCAGATCCCGCTTGCCGAGATCCATCAAGAGAAAGGCGAGGTCGTAGAGCACGTCGATGGTGGCGAGGCTGTCGTCGAACTCGAGTGCGTCGAACAGGACGGGCGCGCCCTCGATCTCCACGATGTTGCGCAAATGCAGGTCGCCGTGGCAGTGGCGCACGAAGCCCCCTTGCGCGCGGCGGCGCAGCAGCGGCACGAGCCCCGAGAACACCTCGCGCGTGCGTGTCGCAAGCGCGCGCGCCGCCTCGGCG
>CAYUTT010000158.1:0-5157 GCA_964447575.1 uncultured Methyloceanibacter sp. | reverse complement strand
TTCGTCGACGACCGGCATCTGGTGGATCACGGCCTGAACAACTACTGGGGCTATAACAGCATCGGCTATTTCGCGCCGGCCACACGCTATCTCTCGCCCGGCGCGGGCATCGAGCAATTCCGCGCCATGGTGGACCGGCTGCACGAAGCGAACATCGAGGTCATCCTCGACGTGGTTTACAATCATACCGCCGAAGGCAATGCGCTCGGGCCCACGCTGTCTTTCCGCGGCATCGACAACGCGTCCTATTACAAGCTCGCCGAGGACAAGCGCCACTACCACGACACGACCGGCTGCGGAAACACGCTCGATATCGGCCATCCGCGCGTGCTGCAATTGGTCATGGACTCGCTGCGCTACTGGGTCGAGCAGTGCGGCGTCGACGGCTTCCGCTTCGATCTCGCCTCGGCGCTCGCGCGCGATCATTTGGCCTTCGACCCGAGCGCATCCTTTCTCCACGCCGTGGGCCAAGACCCCGTGCTCAGCAGGGTGAAGCTTATCGCCGAACCTTGGGACCTCGGCGAGAGCGGCTACCAGGTCGGTGCCTTCCCGCCCGGCTGGGCGGAGTGGAACGATCTATGGCGTGATGGGTTGCGGTCCTATTGGAAAGGCGACATGGGAATGCTTCCGGCGCTTGGGCGCCGCATATCGGGCTCTGCCGAGATCTACGACCGCCGCGGGCGGAAGCCTTGGGCGAGCGTCAACTTCATCACCGCCCATGACGGCTTCACGCTGACCGATCTCGTCTCCTACCACGAGAAGCACAACGAGGCGAACCGGGAAGAGAACCAGGACGGTCACTCCGACAATCGGAGCGCCAACTGGGGCGTCGAAGGGCCGACCGACGATCCCGCCATCGTCGATCTGCGCGACCGCTTGCGGCGCGCCTTCGTCGCGAGCCTCTTGTTCAGCCACGGCACACCGATGCTGCAGATGGGTGACGAGCTCGGACGCACCCAGTACGGCAACAACAACGCCTTCTGCCAGGACAACCAGCTCTCCTGGGTCGATTGGACCGGCGCCAGCGAACGGGACCGCGCCTTCTGCGAGTTCGTGCGCGGCGCGGCGAGCTTGCGCGCGCAATATCCGCTTCTGCGCAGCCAGCGCTTTCTGCATGGCGAGCCTGTGGCGCCGCGCATCAAGAGCATCGCCTGGTTCAAGCCGGACGGCGAGGAGAAGCAGGCCGAGCACTGGGAAGACCCCGTCGCCAAATGCATCGGCGCCTCCTTTGCCGGCGGCGGACAGATCCTGCTGCTGTTGTTCAACGCCGACGCAGAGCCGATCGACTTCATCTTTCCGTTCTTCGGCAAGCGCCACCTGCGCTGGCGGCTGCTGTGCGATTCGGCGAACGCTTTGGTCCGTCCCGACCCCGCTCCCATCGCCACCGGCAAGACCACCATCCCGGGGCGCGGGCTCTTGCTGTTCGAGAGGACCGACTGATGGCCGCGCAGTACGCGCATTCGCTGCCATGGGGCGCCGAGCTCGTCGACGGCGGCGCCCGCTTCAAATTATGGGCGCCGGCCCAAGAGACGGTCTCGCTCGTGGTTGCCGACACCGACGCAAGCCTCCCCATGACCAGGGCGGCCGACGGCTGGTTCGAAATCACGACGGACGCGGTGGAGGTGGGGCGCGGCTATGGCTTCGATCTGGCGGATGGGCGTTTCGTGCCCGATCCTGCCGCACGCGCGCAGATGGGCAACGTGCATGGCTTCAGCCGCCTGACCGATCCGCGCAGCTACACCTGGCGCAACGCCGATTGGAACGGCCGCCCCTGGGAAGAGGCCGTGATCTACGAACTTCATACCGGGACTTTTTCGGCGGACGGCACGTTCGACGGGATCGCCGCCGACCTCGACCGCCTCGTCGATGTGGGCGTGACGGCCATCGAGCTGATGCCGGTGGCGCAGTTTGCGGGCAATCGGGGCTGGGGTTATGACGGCGTGCTGCTCTATGCACCGCATGATGTCTATGGCGGACCGGAAGGCTTGAAGCGGCTGGTAGACGCGGCGCACGGTCAAGGCCTCATGGTCCTGCTCGACGTGGTCTACAACCATTTCGGACCCGACGGGAACTATCTCCATCTCTACGCGCCGGAGTTCTTTCACCCCGAGCGGCACACGCCCTGGGGCGGCGCCATCGCCTTCGACCGGGCCCCGGTGCGCGCGTTCTTCTTGCACAACGTGCTCTATTGGCTGGAAGAGTTCCGCTTCGACGGCTTGCGCTTCGACGCCATCGATCAGATCGGCGATCCATCGCAAGAGGAAATCCTGGCCGAGATGGCGCGCGAGGTGCGTGCGCGCTTCCCCGGACGGCACATCCACCTCACCATCGAGGACGACGACAACTCCACGCGGCTTTTGCAGTTCGACGCCGGGAACATGCCCCGGCTTTTCACCGCCGAATGGAACGACGACTGGCATCACGCGATGCACGCGGCGTTGACCGGTGAGGACGCGGGCTACTACCAGGACTATGCGGATGCGCCGGTGACGCGCGTGGCCGAGACCATGGCGGAAGGCTTCGGCTATCAGGGCGAGCCGTCACCCTTTCGCGGCGGCAAGAGGCGCGGGGACCCGTCGGCGCATCTGCCGCCGACCGCCTTCATCGACTTCCTCCAGAACCACGATCAGGCCGGCAACCGCGCGCAAGGCGACCGCATCACCAATCTCGCACCGCCCGAGGCCGTCGAAGCTGCGCTCGCGCTCCTCTTATTGTCACCGCACATTCCGCTTCTCTTCATGGGGGAGGAGTATGGTGAAGTCCGCCCCTTTCAGTTCTTCACCGATTTCACCGGCGAACTGGCGGAAGCGGTCCGCAAGGGCCGGAACGCAGAGTTCCGCAACAACAAAGCCTTCGCCGAAGCCTTCACGAAAAATCTCGTGCCCGACCCGAACGCGCTGGAGACCTTCGCCGCCTCCCGGCTCGCGCCGGTCGCATTGCCGCGGCTTGAGTTCGTCAAACGTCTGATCGCCGCGCGCTTCACTCACATCGTGCCCCATCTTGCCGGCATCGGAGGCGATGCCGGAGCGGTGGAGGCGATCGAGGGCTCTGCTTTCGCGGTGCGCTGGACGCTGGGAGACGGCGGCACACTGCAGCTTGCGGCCAATCTCAGCGGCCGCACCGCCAGTCTCGCCGCCAAACCGCCGGGCGTCCCTTTCTTCATTTATCCCGACCGGGCGGACGAGAGCCTATCCCAAGGCCGGCTCCCGCCCTGGTCGGTGATCGCCACTCTGTCTGCGCAGGAGTAACGCATGTCCGACCGGCTCGAGAAATTGGCGCGGCGTTTCGGTGTTGCCGAGGGCTATGTCAGCGAGAAGGGCGACTGGGTCACGACCCCACCGGAGACCAAGGCCAAGGTGCTGCAGGCCATGGGCGTTCCCGTCGACGACGAAGGCGCCGCGGACCATTTGCCGGAACCGCCGCCCTCGGAGGACGTCCATGCGCTCGGCGTGAGCGCCTTCTGGCCTCTCTTCCTCGTCGATCAGCGCGCCTGGGGGCTGTCCGTGCAAACCTATGCGCTGCGCTCAAAGCGCAATTGGGGTATCGGCGATTTCGAGGACCTTGCGCAGCTTGCGGAGTTTGCTGCCGGACTCGGCGCCGATTTCCTCGGCGTGAGCCCGATCCATGCGCTGTTCTTCGCCGACCCCTCGCGCATCAGCCCCTACAGCCCGTCGTCCCGCGACTATCTCAATCCGCTTCTGATCGCCCCGGACCGCGTTCCGGGCTACGCCGGTCTGTCCGAGCGCGCCGCCTTCGACGCCGGGCTCGAGGCGCTGCGCCGGACCGAGCTTGTCGACTATGAAGGCGTGCACCGGGTGAAACGCGCCGCGCTCGAGGCCCTGTTCGTTCATTTTCTGAGAGAGGGCGACTCGGACGCGAAAGACGCCTTCGAGCTTTACTGCCGCGAGGAAGGCGAGGCGCTGGAGAACTACGCCCTTTACGAAGCGCTGTCGGAGCATTTCGTGGCGCGGGGCCTGAACGTTGCCTGGGGAACCTGGCCTGAGGACTATCGCAACCCCGACAGTCTCGCCGTGCGCGACTTCGCCCGCGCCGCCAAGACCCGCATCGCCTTTCATTCCTGGCTGCAATGGGTCGCCGACACGCAGCTCGCCGCGGCGCAAGCGCGTGCCCACGCCGCAGGCATGCGCATCGGGCTCTATCTCGACTTGGCCGTCGGCATCTCGCCGGACGGCTCGCGCAGTTGGCTCAACGGCCCGGCGATCGCCAACCATGCCCGGATCGGCTGCCCGCCCGATCCCTTCAGCGCTCTCGGCCAGGACTGGGGCCTCGTCCCCTTCTCACCCGTGGGTCTTGCGGAGGCGCGTTTCGAGCCGTTCCGCTCGGTGTTGCGCGCGAACATGCGTCACGCCGGAGCGCTGCGCATCGACCACGCCATGGGGCTGCAGCGGCTCTACTGGATTCCGGAGGGCAACACCGCCAAGGACGGCGCCTACCTGGCTTATCCATTCCGCGAGCTCTTGGAAGGCGTGGTGGAGGAATCGTGGATGTCCCGCACCATCGTCATCGGCGAGGACCTCGGCACGGTTCCACCGGGGTTCTCCGATATGATCGTCCGGGCCGGCCTTCTGAGCTACCAGGTGTTCTACTTCACGGAGCAGGAGAACGTCTGGATGCCGCCCCATACCTATCGTCGCGAAGCGCTGGTCTGCGCCTCGACCCACGATCTGCCCACGCTCAAGGGCTGGTGGGCCGGCCGGGACATCGATTGGCGCGTGATGACGGGCCGCGCCACGGAAGCCGAAGCGGTGATGCAACGTCAGGAGCGCATGCGCGACCGCCAGCTGCTCCTCGATGCGCTCGTCGCTGCGCAAGCGCTGGCGCCTGGTGCGGCGCGCGGCGAGGACGCCGAGATGCCGGACGAGGTTCTTGTCGCCGTGCACCGCTTCTTGGCGCTCACCCCGTGCCGGTTGCTCTCCGTGCAGCTTGACGATGCGCTCGGAACCCGCGAGCAGGCCAACTTGCCCGGCACCGTCGACGAGCATCCCAATTGGCGGCGCAAGGCGGCCGTGACCATCGAAGCGCTCGGTGATCAGCCCCTGCTCCGCGCCGTGACCGGCGCCGTGGCTGCCGAGCGCCCGCGGCGATAGTTAGAGCGCGTCGGCGCCCATCTCGCCGGTCCGCACTCGCATGGCGCCT
>CAYUTT010000157.1:0-5172 GCA_964447575.1 uncultured Methyloceanibacter sp. | reverse complement strand
TCAAGGAGGGGTGCCCGAGTGGCTAAAGGGGACGGGCTGTAAACCCGTTGGCTATGCCTACGTTGGTTCGAATCCAACCCCCTCCACCACCACTCTGATGAGCCGGATGGATGCGGGTGTAGCTCAATGGTAGAGCAGCAGCCTTCCAAGCTGAGGACGAGGGTTCGATTCCCTTCACCCGCTCCAGCAAGTTAGGCCGCGAGGCGTTTGATTTTGAATGTTTTTCAAGGTGAAGGCGAGGCGGCGTTAGGAGTGTAGCTCAACTGGCTAGAGCACCGGTCTCCAAAACCGGGGGTTGGGGGTTCGAGTCCCTCCACTCCTGCCACGGTGCGAAGCGGCGGGGCCGTGAGCTCAAGAAGAGGAACGGAGCCTAGGAGCTCCGCGGCTAAGGACCGAGATGGCGAGAACGAATCCCTTCGAATTTCTCCAGCAGGTGCGTACCGAGGTGTCCAAGGTCACCTGGCCGACGCGCCGGGAGACAGTGGTCACCACCTTCATGGTGCTGCTCATGTCCATCGCGGCCGCGCTCTTCTTTCTCGGCGTCGACTGGGTGCTGAGCTTCGTCGTCAAGTTCATCCTCGGTATGGGCCGGTAGGAGGCTGAAGTTTAAGTCCGATGGCTATGCGCTGGTACATTGTCCACGCCTACTCGAATTTCGAGCGGAAGGTCGCCGAATCCATCAAGGAGCGCGCCGCCGCCGCCGGTCTCGGCGAGCAGTTCGAAGAGGTGCTGGTGCCGATGGAGGAGGTCGTCGAGATGCGGCGCGGCCGGAAGGTGGCCTCCGAGCGCAAGTTCTTTCCGGGCTATGTGCTGGTCAAGATGGAGCTCAACGACGAGAGCTACCACCTGATCAAGAACACCCCGAAGGTCACGGGCTTTCTCGGCACCGACAACAAGCCGATCCCGATCACCGAGGAGGAGGCGGGACGCATTCTCCAGCAGGTGCAGGAAGGCGTGGAGCGGCCGAAGCCGTCGGTCACGTTCGAGATCGGCGAGCAGGTGCGGGTTGCCGACGGTCCGTTCGCCTCGTTCAACGGCCTCGTCGAAGAGGTCGACGAAGAGCGGGCGCGGCTCAAGGTGGCGGTTTCGATCTTCGGCCGGGCAACGCCGGTCGAGCTGGAATATGCGCAAGTGGAGAAGCTCTAAGCGGTTTGAGCTTCATCGTGAGGTAAGCGGGAACGCGGGACGTGTAAGGGATGGCGAAGAAGATTGACGGTTACATCAAGCTGCAGGTGCCGGCAGGGCAGGCGAATCCCTCGCCGCCGATCGGACCTGCGCTCGGTCAGCGCGGCGTGAATATTCCCGAGTTCTGCAAGGCGTTCAACGCAGCCACGCAGAAGCTCGAGCAGGGCTCGCCTATTCCCACCGTGATCACGGTTTACGCGGACCGCTCGTTCACCTTCGAGATGAAGACGCCACCGGCGTCCTATCTCCTCAAGAAGGCGGCAAATATCGGCAAGGGTTCCAAGGAGCCAGGCCGCACGGGCGCGGGCCGTGTGACACAGGAGCAGCTGCGCGAGATCGCAGAGCTCAAGATGCAGGATTTGAATGCCAATTCCGTCGAGCAAGCGATGAAGATCATCGCCGGCTCCGCCCGCTCGATGGGTCTCGAGGTGCAGGAGTAGATCATGAGCAAGCCCGGGAAGAGGTTCCGCGCCGCCGATGAGGCGATTGATCGCGACAAGCTTTACGCCATCGAAGAGGCGGTGAAGCTGATCAAGGACGGAGCGAAGGCCAAGTTCGACGAGACGATCGAGATCTCCATGAATCTCGGCGTCGATCCGCGCCATGCGGATCAGATGGTGCGCGGCGTGTGCCAGCTGCCCAACGGTTCAGGCCGCAAGCTCCGCGTCGGCGTGTTCGCCAAGGGAGCGAAGGCCGAGGAGGCCAAGAAGGCCGGCGCCGACGTCGTGGGCGCGGAGGATCTCGTCGAGCAGGTGCAGAAGGGCGTGATCGATTTCGACCGCTGCATCGCCACCCCGGACATGATGCCGCTGGTCGGCCGCCTTGGTAAGGTGCTGGGCCCCCGCGGCCTGATGCCGAACCCCAAGGTCGGCACGGTCACCAACGACGTTTCCGCAGCCGTGGCTGCCGCGAAGGGCGGTGCCGTCGAGTTCCGCGTCGAAAAGGCGGGCATCGTCCAAGCCGGCGTCGGCAAGGCGAGCTTCAGCGAGCAGGCGCTGGTCGAGAATATTCGTGCCTTCGCCGATGCGGTGATGAAGGCCAAGCCTTCGGGCGCAAAGGGCACGTTTCTGAAGCGGATTGCCGTGACCTCGACCATGGGGCCCGGCGTGAAGGTCGAGCCTGCCAGTCTGGGCAGCGCTTGAGTGTTGAGAGTTTTCGGGGCCGATTTTCCGGTCCCGAAGGATCGCTTGGAAGTCCCGGGCGGTCCAAACCTGTCCGAGATTGCAGGTGCGGGTTACCGCTTAAGCCTTTTGGGCCTGCATGAGACGGGAGACGAACGGTTCGATGGATGCGGGCTACCGCCGCACCAGGAGATCGGTTTGAACCTCGTATGTGGCTCTCGCGTGATTTTGCGCATTGAGCGGGACAGGCAACAGAGCGCCGCGCGGAATGCGTGGGGCGCGGCTTCTTGCCTTGCCCCGCGGCTCTCGCGGCACAGTGTGGCCGAAAGCCGCAAGCGACGCTTGCGGTCGAAAGAAACGGAGTGAGCAGTGGAAAGAGCTGAGAAGCGCGAAGTCGTGTCAGCGCTTCACGACGTCTTCGCCAAGACCGGCGTCGTCGTCGTGGCTCACTACGCGGGCCTGTCCGTTGCCGACATGACCAGACTGCGCAGCGATATGAGAAGCGCTGGCGGCCGGGTCAAAGTGGCGAAGAACAGGCTCGTGAAGCTCGCGCTTGAAGCGACCGACGCCAAGGGGATTGCGGATCTTATGACGGGGCCGACGTGCCTCGCCTTTTCCGAGGACCCAATTGCGGCGCCGAAAGTGGCGGTCAAGTTCGCTAAGACGAACGAGAAATTCGTGATTCTTGGCGGCGCGATGGGTGCCACGGTCCTCGATGCCAAGGCGGTGAGTTCGCTTGCCGACCTGCCATCGCTCGACGAGCTCCGCAGCATGCTGATCGGTCTCATCCAGGCGCCGGCGAGCAAGATCGCCCGGACCCTGAACGAGCCCGGAGCGCAGCTTGCGCGCGTGTTCGCGGCCTATGGCAGCAAGGAAGCAGCGTGACGCTGAAGAACCCAATACGAGAGTTGAACGTACGAGGATAAGACAATGGCAGATCTCCAGAAAATCGTAGACGACCTGTCGGGCCTGACTGTGCTCGAGGCCGCCGAGCTGGCCAAAATGCTCGAAGAGAAGTGGGGCGTTTCCGCTGCGGCGCCGGTGGCCATGATGGCCGGCGGTGGGGCGGCCGGTGGCGGCGAGGCTGCGGCCGAGGAGCAGACCGACTTTACCGTCGTGTTGACGGCGGCCGGCGCCCAAAAGATCAACGTCATCAAGGAGGTGAGGGCGATCACCAGTCTCGGCCTGAAGGAGGCCAAGGATCTTGTCGAGGGTGCGCCGAAGCCCGTGAAGGAAGGCGTGCCGAAGGACGAGGCCGAGAAGATCAAGAAGCAGCTCGAGGCGGCGGGAGCCACGGTCGAGCTGAAATAGCTTGGGTTGAAAAGAGTCCGGGCGGACCCCATATAGGCAAGTTCGCCCGGGCTTCTAACCCATCAAATTCGACTGACGTGACAGTTCACCAGAGTCTCCGCTTCCTCCCAGCGGGGTCTCCGGCGAGCCGTCGCGACGAGCCTTGAAGAGGACCACATGGCGCAACAGACGAACGGTCACAAGCGGTACCGCAAATTCTTCGGCCACATCCACGAAGTGGCCGAGATGCCGAACCTCATCGAGGTTCAGAAGCAGTCTTACGATCAGTTCTTGATGGTCGAGGAACCCGAAGGCGGGCGGGGCGACGAGGGACTTCAGTCGGTCTTCCGCTCGGTGTTCCCCATTCGAGATTTCGGCGAGCGTGCTCAGCTCGAGTTCGTCCGCTACGCCTTCGAGCCGCCGAAATACGACGTCGACGAGTGCCAGCAGCGCGGCATGACCTTCGCCGCGCCGCTCAAGGTGACGCTGCGCCTGATCGTGTTCGATGTGAACGAGGAGACTGGCGCCCGCTCGGTGAAGGACATCAAGGAGCAGGACGTCTACATGGGCGACATGCCGCTCATGACGTCGAACGGCACGTTCGTGATCAACGGCACCGAGCGCGTGATCGTCTCGCAGATGCACCGCTCGCCCGGCGTGTTCTTCGACCACGACCGCGGCAAGACCCACTCCTCGGGCAAGTTGCTGTTCGCCGCCCGCATCATCCCCTATCGCGGGTCGTGGCTCGACTTCGAATTCGACGCCAAGGACATCGTCTATGTCCGTATCGACCGGCGCCGCAAGCTGCCGGTGACGACGCTGCTCTACGCGCTCGGTCTCGACGACGAAGAGATCCTGTCGACCTTCTACGACCGCATCGTGCTCAAGGCGACCAAGGAGGGATGGCGCATGCCGTTCCGTCCCGACCGCATGCGCGGCATCAAGCCGACCACCGACCTGATCGACGCCAAGACCGGCAAGGTTGCGATTGAGGCCGGCCGCAAGGTGACGGCGCGTCTGGCCAACAAGCTCGCCGACGAAGGCCTGAAGGAGCTCCTCATCAAGGACGAGGATCTTTACGGCCGCTATCTCGCTCAGGACGTCGTCAATCTGGAGACCGGCGAGATCTACGGCGAAGCGGGCGAGGAGATTGACGAGAAGCTGCTGCAGACGCTGAAGGATCTCGGTCTGAAAGAGATCCCGATCCTCGATATCGACCACGTCAATATCGGCGCCTTCATCCGCAACACGCTCGCCATCGACAAGAACTCGAACACCGACGAGGCGCTGCTCGACGTCTACCGGGTCATGCGTCCGGGCGAGCCGCCTACGCCGGAGGCCGCGCAGACTCTGTTCAACGGCATCTTCTTCGATCCGGAGCGCTACGACCTGTCCGCCGTGGGCCGGGTGAAGATGAACATGCGCCTGGACCTTGACGCGGAGGATACGGTGCGCACGCTGCGCAAAGAGGACATCCTCGCCGTCATCAAGACGCTGGTGGGTCTGCGCGACGGCAAGGGCGAGATCGACGACATCGACCATCTCGGCAACCGCCGGGTGCGCTCGGTGGGCGAAC
>CAYUTT010000156.1:0-5183 GCA_964447575.1 uncultured Methyloceanibacter sp. | reverse complement strand
ATCCTGTTCGAGGTGCCGAGCAATCTCGCGCTGCAGCGCTTCGGCGCGCGCATCTGGATCGCGCGCATCATGATCTCCTGGGGCATCGTCGCCTGCGCCATGGCGCTGGTGCGCTCGGAGACGAGCTTCTACCTCATGCGGCTCCTGCTCGGCATCGCCGAGGCCGGCTTCTTCCCCGGCATCATCCTTTATCTCACCTATTGGTTCCCGGCCGAGACGCGCGCCCGCATCGTGGCGATCTTCATGGCCTCGGTGCCGCTCGCCACCGTGTTCGGCGGGCCGCTCTCCGGCGCGCTCTTGGAGATGGATGGCTTTCTCGGGCTCGCCGGCTGGCACTGGCTGTTCATCGTCGAGGGCGCGCCGGCGATCCTGCTCGGCGTCCTCGCGCTGAAGGTGCTGACCGACAAGCCGGCGCAAGCCCATTGGCTCACGGAAGAGGAGCGCGACGCGCTCACCGCCACGATCGCGGCGGAAGCGGAGACCACCAAGGCGGTCGGCTATGCCGATCTCGGCGCGGCGCTCACGCGCCCGCGCGTGCTCGCGCTCGGGGTGCTCTATTTCCTGATCGTGACCGGGCTCTACGGCATCGGCTTCTGGATGCCGCAAGTGATCGAGGGCTTCGGGCTCGAACCGCTCGCGGTCGGCTTCCTCACTGCGATCCCCTATCTCTTCGCGGCGGTCGCCATGGTTCTGTGGGGGCACCGGTCCGACCGCAAGCGCGAGCGGCGCTGGCATATCGCCCTGCCGCTGCTGCTTGCCGCCTGCGCCTTCGCCTGGTCGGCCTATGCGGGGCCGCTTCTCCCCACCATGATCGCGCTCACCCTCGCGACGCTCGGCTTCTACGCGGCGCTCGGCCCGTTCTGGTCGCTGCCCACGGCGCTGCTCACGGGCACGGGCGCGGCGGCCGGCATCGCCCTCGTCAACTCCATCGGCAACTCGGCGGGCTTCGCCGCGCCTTATATCGTGGGGCTGTTAAAGGAGGCGACGGGCAGCTTCTCCGCGGCGCTGCTGTTCCTCGCGTTCGCGCTCGCGGCGGGCGCGCTCATGGCACTGTGTTTTCGGGGGGGTGAGGCCTCGCGCCGGTGACGATGTGAACGCGCATCCACCATTCCAAAAACAATGCCTCTGATCCTCAAGATAATGGATGAGATGACGAGAACGCGCCGGTTAGCTCCACGTATTTGTCGCTCTGGTGCTCTACCTGGGACAATTCATTTGTCACGCTGTCTAAACCAGGAGAACTCGCCTATGAGGCCGGGTTTTCCGGACAGCGGGCCGAATATACCTGGGCGACGCGCCTGAGGCTCTTGGACAAGCACCAGTTCATCAATCTCAAAGCAGGCATGGGGAGTGATTACCGGTACGCAATAATCTGGAACCCCCACTTCGTGATCCGGTGGCACCACCTCAACAAGACGCCAGGGCTACGAGAGTCCAGTTACACGGCGCTTCTTGAGAGAGCGTTGGATGTTGGGGCCAAGGACATGACAGATGCAGTGCCTCTCCCCGAGCAAATTGGGGCTGCTTCTTCTCAAACTGCGGAAAATCAAGCTTCGGCACCGAGTGGTCAACCCAAGTCGAGGCGTACCAAATCCAAATGAACTAAAAGTCGTGAAGCCTCATCAATAGGAGCGTAGCTCAATCGGATAGAGCACTCTCGGGACACATCAAAGGCTGCCACCCGCGACCCGAGAAAGGCTGGAGGTTCGAATCCTTCCGCTCCTCCCAACTTAATATGAGATGCAAAGACTTCAAACTTGGCGACGTTGAGAGGTTAATTGCGCTGTCGCCCCTCAAGCAACCCGCGCGGGGGATTTCTTGCCTTTGGGCTTCGGCGGCGGCGCGGCGTCTTTCGGCGGCGGCGTGGCGTCTTTCGGCGTGGCCGCCTTCTTCGCACCAGCGGCTGCGCGTGACGGGCCTGTCTCCTTCTCCGGCGCCTTCTCGATGAGCTCGCCCTTCGCCGCCTCGATCAGGATATCGACGGCCTCGTCGAGCGTGGTGGCGTAGGCGTCGGCCTCCACCAGCTCCAGCAAGGCCTCGACGCTTTCGGTGTCCTGCTCCTCGTCCCAATAGCAGACCAGGATGGTGACGCCGCCGGGCAGGATGCGCCGCAAGCGCCGCACCAGATAGCGGATATGGGCGGGGCCGGTGCCGAGCCCGAGATAAGACAGGCAGATGGCGCGCGCAGTTGTGCCGGCGAGCGTGGTGATGTGCCCGGCGGACAGCGCCTCGGGCGACAGCGCCTCCGCGCTCAGGCCCCGCTTCTGAAGCACCGCGGCGAGCATGGCACCTGCGGCTTCGTCGAGCTCGGAACGGCCGCCGATGACCAGCACCGGCGTCTCCACGCGCCAGTCGGGCAGAAGCTCGGTCTGGTCGATGACCGGCGGCGCCTCCTGGCCGTTGTCCTCGGAGGCTGCGAGCGATGCCAGCCCTTCGCGCTGCTCGTTGTCGCCGTTCCGCTCGGCGATATGGCGGAGCTTCACGAACCAGCGGCGCGGCTCGAAGTCGGCGAGGTTGTCCAGCATCTCGTGCACGGTCTTGGCGATACGCTGCTCCTGCTCGGCATCGAGCGTGCCGCGGCGGTCGTCGCGCTCGGCGAGCCGCAAGCCCCCCATCGCCACGTCGCCGAGATAGGCGGCGAGGCTCTGGTCCTTGAGCGCGATCTCGGCCTGATAGGTCGCCTCCGCCGCGTCGCCGATCAGCGCACGCTGGTAGAAGCTCTGCTTCGGCGTGAGCGCCGGTCTGTCGCCGAGCAGCACGTCGAGGAAGCCGAGCCCCTCGACATGGCGGCCGAGCACGGCGAGGCAGACGGTGATGGGCATGGCGATGAAGAGGCCGAGCGGGCCCCACAGCCAGGTCCAGAAGATGGTGGAGCCGATCACGGCGATGGGGGTGACGCCGGTGCCGCGGCCGAACACTTGCGGCTCGATCACCTGGCCCATGGTGAGCTCGCCCGCGACGAACAGCGCGACGACCAGGAGCACCATGGTCCAGCCGGGATCGATGGCCGCGGCGATGATGGCGGGGATGGCGGCGGCGATATACGAGCCGACATAGGGCACGAAGCGCATCAGCATGGCGAGGATGCCCCAGGCGATGGGGCTCGGCATGCCGATGGCCCACAGCGCGAGCGTGATGAAGACGCCATAGGCGGCGTTGATCAGCACCTGGCGCAGGAAGTAGCGCGAGAGCCTGGTGGCCGCGTCGTTCATGGTGGCGGATGCGCGCTGCAAGTCCGAGGCGCCGAACAGGCGGATCAGCCGGTCGCGCAGATCCTCGCGCTGCAGGAGGATGAACACCACGAACAGCAGCACGATGCCGGCGGTGACGAGCGGCGGCAGGATGGTGCCGGCGATGGAGCGGTAGAGCGCGAAGCCGGTCGGCGGGGGCTGGCGAATCTCGACGGGGACCGGCTCGACCTGCGGCCTGTCCGCCGGCTCGCCGAGCTGCGGCCCGTCGGGGTCGGGGTCGGGCATCGGCCGCTCGAGCTCGGCCTGCAGGTCGGACAGCACATCGCCCGCCTTCTCCAGCACTTTCGATTCGCTCGTGCTGGCGCGCAGCATGTCGATCTTCTGCGACAGCGTGAGCCGGTAGCTGGGCAGATCGGCGGCGAGCTTGGTCGCCTCGCGCGAGATGAGCCAGCCCAGGCCGCCGATGATGGCGATGGCGATGGCGACGGCGATGGCGACGGCGAGCACGCGCGGCACCTTGATGCGCCGGAGCAGAAGCAGCGGCGGCGTGAGCACGAAGCTCAGCAGAATCGCGAGCGCCAGCGGCAGGAGCACCTCGCGCCCGAAATAGAGCGCGCCGATGACGATGGCGGCGATGAGGAGGCCTTGCAGGATCGCCGCGCGGCTGTCGGCCGAGGTCGGCAGGATTGGCGAACGGGGCGGCATGACGGCGGACGGTCCCAACGCCCAAGTCGCCCGTGGCTCCGCGGAAGGGCCCAGCCAGCGCTTGGCACTGGAGCGATCGCTCCAGGATCGGCAGTACGGCGAATAAAACAAGAAACCGTTGAGAAGCCCAGACGGTTCCGAATTTACGTCCTGCGTCAGGCTGTTAGGCGATGCGATCAGGCCGGCGAACTCCTTCGGCTCCCAGGGGTTAGTCCTCTCTGACCGTGCATAGAACAGGAGGAGTCATGCTGTTGAGAACTCTTTGCCTGAGCCTCGCCGCCGCGGGGGCGGTGCTCATGGGCTGCAACCGGCGCACGCGCAAGCCGTGGTCGCCGACGTGCCACCTCCCCTCGACTGCGGGCCTTACGGGTGTGTCCCCGGGGCCGGCTATGTCGGCGTGGGGCCAGGCTATGTCGAGCCCGGCTATGTCGTGGAGGAAGAATTTGTGGAGCCCGGCTATGTCGAGGAGCCTGGCTATGTCGAAGTGGCGCCGGACTACGTCCCCGTGGATCCCGGCTATACGGTGGCCTTGGCACCCAACTGCTATTGGAAACGGGGGCCGCTCTAACTAGGACTTCCGGAGAGTCCAGGCGTGAACCCCACGCAGTGCTGAAGCGTTGTTCTGTCATCTCATCAACCACCAGGGAGACGAGACATGACCAACAGCTTGTTCCTGAGTACAGCCCTGGCCGGCGGTCTGATGCTGGCGGCGCCGGTCCCGTCGGCCAACGCAGCGCCTTCAGCACCGGCCCTTGCACCGAATGCCGCGCAAAGCGGCTTGGTCGAGAAGGCCGCCTGGAGCTGCGGCCCGCGCCGTTGCGTGTGGGTGCCCGGTTTTGCAGGCCCCGTCCCGGACTACGCCTTCGGCTGGGGGCCGCCGGCATCCCCCGACTGCTATTGGAGGCGAGGCCCGCTGGGCAACTGGAAGCACAAGTGCAATTAGGGAGGATTCCTCCCCCGCCCAAGGAGACGCCAGCGGGCTCAACGCAGTCCGCTGGCGTTGTCTTGCCAGAGCCTAGCCGTCCTCGTCGCCGCGGATCATCGGCTTGAAGACCTGGCCGGTGTCGAGCGTGTCCTTGTTGCAAAGATATTGGAACGCCGTCTTCCGCCGGCGCTCGAACACGTCCATGTACTCCACGATGCCCCAGACGAGGATCGCACTGATCGGTTGTCGGCGGGTTCGGCGCGCGCCACAAATGTGGGCCCATGTCGCGCAGCGCTTCGTCGGCGCAGATGCCTTCGATCACTTCGATCCCGGCGTCGAGCAAGATCTGCAAGCCAGCGCCT
>CAYUTT010000155.1:0-5195 GCA_964447575.1 uncultured Methyloceanibacter sp. | reverse complement strand
ATAGGTCGGCTTGATCCCGACCGTGCCGGTGACGGCCGCGGGCTGCCGGATCGAGCCGCCTGTATCGGTCGCCGTGGCTCCCATGCAAAGCCGCGCGGCGACCGCGGCCGATGAGCCGCCAGACGAGCCACCCGGCACGAGCGGGACATTCGAGCCTTCTCGGCGCCAAGGATTGATCGCTGCGCCGTAGTAGCTCGTCTCGTTGGACGAGCCCATGGCGAACTCGTCGTTGTTGAGTTTGCCGAGCATCACCGCGCCTTCCGCCCACAAATTTGCGGTTACGGTCGACTCGTAGGGGGGCTCGAACCCATTGAGAATATGCGAGCAGGCCGTGGTGCGGACATCCTTCGTGCAGAACAGGTCCTTGATACCGAGCGGGATGCCCTCGAGCGCCCCGCCCTCGCCCTTGGCGAGCCGCGCATCGCTCGCTCGCGCCATCTCGAGCGCACGCTCAGGAGTCGGCAGCACGTAGACGTTGAGCGCGGCATTCGCGGCCGCGATGGCGTCGAGATGCGCTTGCGTCAGTTCCTCCGCCGAGAAGGATTTCTTGCGCAAGCCGTCGCGCGCGTCGGCAAGTGTCAGGTCTGTCAGTTGGGTCACGGGCTTACGGTTTCGCGCTTGGGCAAAGGATGTAGTGATTGAACCCGTCGGGCTTGGACACTGCGTCTGTAGCGCCTGCTTCCTCGGCCTCGTCCTCGTCGTCGGCCTCGTCCTCCGTCTGTTCGCGGCCAATCTCGACGGGGTCCATATCGTCGGCGAAATTCTCAGGCAGTTCGGCCTCGGAGCCTTGCTGCTGCGTGATATCGGTCAGCCGCGTAACAGCGAGCCCGCCATTGTCCTTCTGGGCAATGGCAAAAACGTCTGGGTAGATATACCCGTCCTCCTCGCAAAACGCCGTCGTCAGCCATCGCGCGTTCTTGCGCGGGATCGTCTCGGCGAAATCGCAGCGCTGGTTGTAGGCGGAGATGCCGTTCTTGTTGAGAATGTAGAAATCGAAATCCTCTCCCAGCTCGGAAACGGCCTTCTCCTGGAGCGCGGCGCAGCCCTCCACCGACGAGACAAAGGTTCCCTCGGGCAGGCCTTGCGCCGCGGCCGCGGTGACGCCGAAAAGCCACGTACCAAGCATGATGCAAAGGAGGGTCCGCACGGTCTGCACCCTACTCGACGATCTTCGGCACGACGAAATAGTGATCGTCGACCAAGGGGGCATTCTTGACGATATCGTCGGCGCAGAACCCATCCGTCACCTCGTCCTTGCGCTTCTTCATGGTCATGGCCTCGACGCGCGTCATGGGCTCCACCGCGCTGGTGTCGAGTTCGTCCAGCTGAGCCACCCAATCGAGGATACCGGACAGCTCCGTCTCGAGGCGTTCCGCCTCCTCATCGGTGATGGCGAGGCGGGCAAGACGGGCGATGCGGCGGACTGTGGCGCGGTCGACGGACATGGCTCTGTCGGTTTTGGCGGGGCTCGGAATTCCGGCGTTCTGTAGCACCGCGCTGTTGCGGCGGCAACTTGACGCCGCGGCATACCTCAGATCTCGAACGGCACCCCGACTTCCGGCACCACGACCCGGTTTCCGGCCATTTCCGCCACGAACGCGTCGGCCGTCTGATCGAGCACCGGGAAGGTCCCATAGTGGCAGGGCACCACGGTCTCGAAGTCGAAGAAGCGCTTGCAGGCGAGCGCCGCCGTCTTGGCGCCCATGGTGTAGCGGTCGCCGATCGGGACGAGGCCGACCTGCGGCCCATAGATCTCGTTGATCAGCGCCATATCCGAGAAAATAGCCGTGTCGCCCATGTGATAGACGGTCCTGCCTTCCTTGGCGGCGATGACCAGCCCGCAACAGGCCCCCATATAGACGGGCCGGCCGTCCACGAACTTCGAGGCCGAGTGCCAGGCCGGCACGAAGGTAACGTCGAAATCGCCATGGTGCAGCGCACCGCCGGTATTGCCGGGATCGATCTTCTCCACGCCCTGCCCCGCGAGATAGGTGGCAAGCTCGTGCACGGCGAGGAGCGGCGCCCCGGTTTCCTTGCACACGGAGACGGTGTCCCCGATATGGTCCTCGTGACCATGGGTCAGCGCAACATGGGTGATCCCCTCGATGACCTTGTGCAGCGGAATCTCCGCCTTCTCGAAGGTGGCGTTGCCGGTGAGGAACGGATCGATCAAGATACGGCTCGCGCCGGTATCGAGGCGGAAACAGGAATGGCCGAACCACGTAAGCTTCATGTCTCACCCTCACGATTGACTCTGTGACATCCTCATCGCCCCTTCCTATCGAAGAGTTGCGCGCGAGGCTACAGCCCGAGGCGCGGCTGCTCGGCCTCGATCTCGGCACCAAAACCGTCGGCCTGGCGCTGTCGGATGTGACGTGCACCATCGCCACACCCTATGAGACGCTGAAGCGCACCAAGTTCACGGCGGATGCCAAGGCGATTGCGGCCATCGTCGAGAAAGAGGGCGTCGGCGGGCTCGTCATCGGCCTGCCGCTCAATCTCGATGGCTCCGAGGGACCGCGGGCGCAATCGACCCGCGCCTTTGCCCGCAACCTCACCGCTCATGTGGCCGTCCCCATGGCTTTCTGGGACGAACGCCTTTCGACCGCCGCCGTGGAGCGCCATCTCATCGAGGCGGACGCGTCCCGAAAACGGCGGGCGGAGGTCATCGACCGCATGGCGGCCGCCTATATCCTGCAAGGCGCGCTCGACCGGCTGAGGGCACTCGGCTGATCAATCAGCCCCGCAGAATGTATTCCGTCGGATTGTCGGGACAGAAGCCAGCGCCGCATAATGCGATCGTCGAGAACACATTGGCGACCGCGAGCACGAGGAAGAGCAGGAGCGCCGAAAGCGGCAGGGGCTTGAGACGCGCCGACATCGGCTCGGCGCGGGAGAACTGCCTGTCGTCCAGCATCATGATGGCGCAACCGACCACGATGACCACGAAGGCGATGAACGCCCAGGTATAGAGGTGAATTCCGAACACGGGGTTGCCATAGGAGCCGGTGCCCGGAACGATGTGGATCAGAACCTGACGCATCGCGATCCCGGCGCCTGCCACCGCACCGATGATGGCGAAACCGTAATGGCTCGGCTTCGGTCCGAAAATCACATTCAGGGCAATGCCGAAGCCCGCGGCGAAGAAGCCCGCCCGTTGCAGGATGCACAAGGGGCACGGCAGATCGCGGAACCAAAGCTGATCGATGAAGGCAAGCGTCAGGACCGTACTGATGCCCAGAAGCCCGATGGCATTGAGGAGCCTCGACAGGTCGGCGGACACGCCCTTCTCCTTGCGTCAGAGCTGGATGTTCAAGACCTCGGTCACATGCACGCGGAACAGCACGAGCATCACCACGAGTCCCACAAGCCAAAAGCCCATGGCGACGCCGCGCTGCCTCAGCCACGCGGCACCCAGTCCGCAAGCGAAGAGAACAAAGGGTAAGCTCATCATTGCGCAGCCCTCCCGATTGTCCCCCGGCCAGTCGCCGTTCCCTGCTGGCCAATGCGTCTTATTGATTCGCTCAAGCTGCAAGGTATTGATATTCCGCCCCGTCTGACAAGCCCTCCTTCCAGGTCCCTAAAACCCGGTGGGTCTCGAACTCTCAAAGCACCGGCCCGGCCCGGTCGACGATGGCACGCTTGTCCATCCTTGCGGCGCTCGCACCATAGGTCCCGCGCCATCCCCCCTCGAGCCGCGTGGCGAGGAAGGCATCGCTCACCACGCTTGGCGCGTGCGCAAGAAGAAGCGCACCCGCTTGCGCAATGGCCAAATGCTCGACAAGCGCCCGCGCCGCACTCTGATCGCGCATGGCGTCCCCAAGCAAAGACTCGATGCGGCCCAGCACAGCGTTCACGCGCGGCTCGGTGCCGGCCACTGCCGCGATGCCCTCGAGCACGCGCCGGACCGTTTCCGGCGACCGCTCCAGCACGCGCAGCACATCGAGGCACATGACATTGCCGGAGCCTTCCCAGATGGCGTTGACGGGAGCCTCGCGATAAAGAAGCGGGAAACCTCCCTCCTCCACATAACCGTTACCGCCCAGGCACTCCATGGCTTCATACACGAGCGCAGGTGCGGTCTTGCAGATCCAGTATTTGGTCACCGGCGTCATGAGGCGGCGATAGGCGGCTTCGTCCTCGTCCGTGCCGTCAAAGGCACCGGCAAGCCGGAAGGCAAGCGCCGTCGCCGCCTCCACGTCGAGCGCCATCTCGGCCAGGACGCGCGTCATCAGCGGCTGGTCGATCAACAATCTCTGAAAGACGGAGCGATGGCGCGCATGATGGATCGCCCGCGCCACGGCCTGGCGCATCAGCCCCGCCGAGGACACCGCGCAGTCGAGCCGCGTCAAGGTCACCATGTCGATGATGGTGGGGACGCCACGCCCTTCCTCACCGACAAGAAACCCATGCGCGTTTTCGAACTCCACCTCGGACGACGCGTTGGAGCGGTTGCCGAGCTTGTCCTTGAGCCGCACCAGCCGGAGCCCGTTCAAGTCGCCCTCCGGCGTGAGCCGCGGCACCAGGAGGCAGCTCAAGCCGTCTTTTGCCTGTGCGAGAACGAGGAACGCATCCGACATCGGCGCGGACAGAAACCATTTGTGCCCGGTGATGGCGTAACGCGTGCCGGAGCCGCCGCCCTCCAGGGGGACCGCGCAGGTCGTGTTGGCGCGCACATCCGTGCCGCCCTGGCGCTCGGTCATGCCCATGCCCAGCGTAACGGCGGACTTCTGATCGGCGGCCGCGGTGCCGGGGTCGTAGGTCCGGCCCAGGATCTTCGGCAGCCACGCCCGCGCAAGCTCCGGTGCATGACGGAGCGCCGCGACCGACGCATGGGTCATGGTGATGGGACAGCAATGACCGGGCTCCATCTGTGCCGCCATATAGCTGCCCGCGGCGCGCGTCACATGGGCACCCGCCTTCGCCGGCTCGCCAGTCAGCAAAAGCTCCCAGGTCGAGCAGTGCAGCCCCTGGGCCATGCTGATGGCCATGATCTCGTGATAGGCCGGGTGGAACTCGACATGGTCGACGCGGCGCCCCTGGGCATCCAAGCTCTGCAGCTCCGGGGGATGGGCGTTGGCCTGTCTGCCGAGCTCGATGGCCGCGGCACTGCCCGTCACGCCGCCGAACGCATCGAGATCGTCGGCCGCCCACGCCGCGCCCTCGCGCGCGACCGCCTCGCGCAGGGTCCGGTC
>CAYUTT010000154.1:581-5199 GCA_964447575.1 uncultured Methyloceanibacter sp. | reverse complement strand
CCGCCGCCGGAAATGCGTGGGCTCGGCGCCACGCCTTGGAAGGCGCTGCGACCACCTCGAACGGTGCCGCCTTTGAAGGCGCTGCCTCCGCCGCGAATTCCGGCACCGCCGCCACCGCCGCCGCCCTTCTTGACCAATTCGACCGGGCTCGAGGAAGCACCGGCCGCAGCCTTCAGATTGATCGAGGGGGCCGCGTACGCGGCAGCCGCCGTAAGGATCAGGCAACTCGCCAGCGCCGCTGCCGCCGTCACGACGGGTGTTTTCATGGGATGTCTCCTTTCGGTCCTGGGGCGCCATGGTCTCTCGCGCGGGCGCACCACACTCCTGAAGGAGATGTAGTGCTTATCTGGGGAGTTCCGAGCCCCAGGGGCTGGAAACTCCGTGGAGAGCAAGGGCAGGAAGCCCGAGATCGCCTTCCCAAGTCCGGTTCAAGCTGCTAAAGGAAGCCGCCAACCGGTCCCCGCGTGCTGCCCCGCGCAATGACGGCGAGGGGCCCAGAGCAAGAGGTTGGCCGATGCCCGACGGGCGCATTTCCGGTTCCGATACGCGATTTCCCGACAGCGCGCTGGCGCTGACCTTCGACGACGTCCTGATCCGCCCCGGGCCCTCGGACGTGCTGCCCAACGAGGTCGACGTGACCTCCCGCGTCACGCGGTCGATCTCCGTGAACCTTCCGATCCTGTCCTCGGCCATGGATACCGTCACCGAAGCGCGCCTCGCCATCGCCATGGCCCAGGCTGGCGGCATCGGCGTCGTCCACCGCAACCTCGATCCCGAGACGCAGGCCGCCGAGGTCTCTCAAGTGAAGAAGTTCGAATCGGGCATGGTGGTGAATCCGGTCACCATTCATCCCGCTTCGAGCCTTGCGGACGCGCTGGGTTTGATGGCGGCGCATCAGATCTCGGGGATCCCCGTGGTCGAGCCTGGAGCCGATGGCGGCCGCGACGGCAAGCTGGTTGGCATTCTCACCAATCGCGACGTGCGCTTCGCCACCAATCCCCGCCAGCCCGTGGCGGAGCTGATGACCAAGGAGAATCTCGTCACCGTCAAGGAGAGCGTCGATATGGCGGAGGCGAAACGGCTCCTCCATCACTACCGTATCGAGAAGCTGCTCGTGGTCGACGACGAATATCGCTGCATCGGACTCATCACGGTGAAGGACATCGAGAAGGCCCGCGCCTATCCCCATGCCTGCAAGGACGAGCAGGGGCGGCTCCGCGTGGCGGCGGCCACATCCGTGGGCGATTCAGGCTTCGCCCGCGCGGAGGCCCTGATCGACGCCGGCGCGGACCTCATCGTGGTCGATACGGCGCATGGGCACTCGCAGCTCGTGCTCGATCAGGTCGGGCGCATCAAGCGGCATTCGAACGCGGTGCAGGTGATGGCGGGCAATGTCGCGACGGCCGACGGCACGCGCGCGCTGATCGATGCGGGCGCCGACGCCATCAAGGTCGGCATCGGCCCCGGCTCCATCTGCACGACACGTATCGTGGCCGGCGTCGGCGTGCCGCAGTTCACCGCCCTTTTGGAATGCGTCGATGTGGCGAAGAAGGCGGATGTGCCGGTGATCTCGGACGGCGGTATCCGCTATTCCGGCGACCTGGCCAAGGCGCTTGCCGCAGGCGCCGACTGCGTGATGTTGGGCTCGCTGCTCGCCGGCACCGACGAGAGCCCGGGCGAGGTGTTCCTGTATCAGGGCCGGTCGTACAAGGCCTATCGCGGCATGGGCTCGATCGGCGCCATGGCGCGCGGCTCCGCCGACCGCTACTTCCAGCAGGAGATCAAGGACACGCTGAAGCTGGTGCCCGAGGGGATCGAGGGTCAGGTGCCCTACAAGGGGCCGGTGTCGAGCGTGCTGCACCAGCTGATCGGGGGGTTGCGCGCCTCCATGGGCTATACCGGCTCGCGCACTATTCCCGACTTCCAGGCGCGCGCGGCGTTCATCCGCATCTCGACGGCGAGTTTCCGCGAGAGCCACGTGCACGACGTGACCATCACCCGCGAGTCGCCCAACTATCCGCGCGAGGGGTAGTCTGCCCAATTGACACCGTCATGCCCGGCCTTGTGCCGGGCATCCAATAAGGCGGTGCGATCTCTGACTTGCGCCATTGTGGAGAGTCATCATTGAATGGCCGGCACAAGGCCGGGCATGACGAATGAAGAAAGGGGTGCGTTGGCTACTTCACGCCGAGCTTGCGCACCTGGTCGATGATGCCGGGCTCGAGCCGCTCGGCAAGCCTAAGATCGGCGCTTCCGTCGGTGGGTT
Organism: uncultured Methyloceanibacter sp.; assembly: GCA_964447575.1. GTDB lineage: Bacteria > Pseudomonadota > Alphaproteobacteria > Rhizobiales > Methyloligellaceae > Methyloceanibacter. The sequence continues at coordinate 2,933 of CAYUTT010000154.1, read as the reverse complement.
CGCCCTTGCGGCTCTTCACCACGCCGCGGCCGACCAGCGCGAAGGCATTGCTCTGCTGAAGCGTCAGCGCGGTGTCGAAGTCGGTTCCGGCATTGTCGAGATCGTCATTCAAGACATAGACCCAGCCGCGGTCGATATAGCCCTTGGCATCTTGCGGATCGAGATTGATGACCTCGGTGTAGTCGGCGATCGACAGATCATATTCCTGACGCTTGCGGTAAAGCTCGCCGCGGCTGGAATAGCCGTTGATGGCCTTGGGATCGAGCTCGACCTTCTTGTTCAAGTCCACAAGCGCCTTGTCGTAGTCGGTCTTGTGACCATGGACGAGGCCGCGCAGCAGATAGTAGTCCGCGTCGTCGCCGTTGAGGCTGATGGCCGTGTCGAGGTCGGCGATCGCCTTGTCGTATTCCTGCTTGGCGTCGTAGCCGGCAGCGCGCATGAAGTAGCTATTGGCGCGCTTCGGGTCGATCGCCACGGCGGCATCCATCTCCTCAAGCGCTTCGTCGAGACTGCCGGTGGCGGAGAAGCCGAGCGCGCGGACGCTGTGTGCCCGGATCAGAAGCTTCTTGTCGCCGTTGCTCTTGGCGATGAACGCCTCGCAGGCGTCGAGCACTTCCTTGACGCTAAGCTTGCCGTCGAAGCAGGGATCGATGGGTTCTTCCTCGGCCGAGGCGGGCAATGCCGCGGCGAGAAGTACGGCCGCTGCCGCGGCGGTAACGAGATGGCTCGCGCGAAGGCGCATGGAAAACCTCCTTGGGGACTCTGGGACTTCTTCTTGGGGGCTAGGTTTAGAGAAGCCCGGCGGGTCGCGTCAATTGAACATCCGTCCATGTTTTACAAGCAATTTGGCAAATCACATGGACCGCTCGACCCGGTACCGTATTTCATAGTTATCTTGTTGATTTCCTTTGCGAAGATCGCCTTCCGGCCCGTCCGCGACTTCATCGACGCGCTGCCAGTCCCCGAAGGCTTCGCTTGCCTTCGGGTCGGCTGAGAGGCGCAACAGGAACAGCCGGTCGGGCTCGCCCGGGACGCGCAGGACCAGCAGGCGGCGCGCCGTGCGGAAATAAAGCTCGACGCGGCCTTTGAGCACCTCGCGGCCGCCTTCCGTGAGGGCGGTGACGGTGGCGGGCATGGTGTTCTTGTCGGTGTTGAGATCCACGGCGACGCCGTCCGGCGGCAGCGCGGCGCTTTCCGGCAACCTGATCTCGAAATGGAGCAGGGGCGGGGGGCCGTTCCGGACGAGCGTGTCGTCGGAGAGGCTGTAGGCCCAAAGCCCGAGCGCCACGGCCGCAACGATGCTTGCAGCCACCATGGCGCCGCGCCCGGCGAGGCCCGCGGCGGTGCGGACCCCGCCATGATAGCGGAGCACGAGCCCGATACCGGCGGTGAGACCGGCGAGCGCCCCCAGAGGTCCGAAGGTGAAAAACGCGACCATGGCCCGGTAGCCCTCGCGGTCGGACATGCCGGAGAGCCCGAGCAGAAAGTCGGCGAAGAACCCGGTGACGATCCAGCCGGCAACCGCGCCGGCAATGCCGGCCAGAAAGGCGAGCAGGTAGGTCAGCGGCTTGCCGACAGGCTTGGACATGGTTCTTTCCCGTCGGCTCTACAGGAGGCCGCACACAGAGTATAAGCTCGCCGAACCAGCCTGTCGCGGCAGGCGTTAGAAGGTGAGAGCTCGAGGGGGCCCCATGTCGATTCAGGCTATTCTTCTGCCGATGTTTGCGATGGTCGCGCTGGCCTTCGTGCTGCTGTTCTGGACGCTCTATTTGAGATTTCGCGCCTTGCAGCGCGGCAACGTGAGTCCGCATCAAGTCGCGCTCCGCGAGCACGCCTGGCCGCCCCGCGTCATCCAGGTGGGAAACGCGTTCCACAATCAGCTCGAGCTGCCGATGCTGTTCTACGTGGTGGTGCTGCTCGCGGTCATCACCAAGTCGCTCGACACGGTCATCTATGTGCTGATGTGGATGTTCGTGATCTCGCGCTACATCCACACGTACATTCATGCCACCTACAACAGGCTGGACCATCGCACCGCCATGTTCCTCGTCGGTGCCATCGCGCTGCTATTGATGTGGGTGATCGTCGTGGCGCGCATCTATTTGTTTCCGCCCGCCCTATGATACCTGCGGCACGCGTCAGCGCCGCCATCGAGGTGCTCGCCGACATCGAGGCGCGCAAGCGGCCGGCGTCCGAAGCGCTGAAGGATTGGGGTCTGGCGCACCGCTTCGCGGGTTCGGGCGACCGCGCGGCGATCGGCAATCTCGTGTTCGACGTTTTGCGCAAGCGCACTTCCGCCGCCTTTGCCATCATCGCCTCCGGTCCCGCGATCTCGCGCGAGAACAACGCGAT
>CAYUTT010000154.1:0-571 GCA_964447575.1 uncultured Methyloceanibacter sp. | reverse complement strand
ACGGCCGCGGCGATCGCCCGCATGGCGGCACGCTTCGCCATGGGGGAGGACAGCCCCCGTGCGCTCGTGCTGCGCACGCTCGTCACGGGCTGGGGCATGACGCCGGAGGAGGTCGCGGCACTTTGCGACGGCGGCCGGTTCGCGCCGGCACCGCTGAGCGAGGTGGAGCGCGAGGGACTCGCCCGCGCGCTTCCCGCGGATGCGCCCGCGCATATTCGCGGTGACTTTCCCGAATGGCTCGAACCCGCGTTCGCGGAAAGCTTCGGCGACCATGCGGGCGAGGAGGGCGCGGTTCTGGCGGCGCGCGCGCCGGTCGATCTCCGGGTGAACACGCTGAAAGCCGAGCGCGGCAAGGTGCTGAAAGCGCTGGCGCGGTTCGGGGCCGAGCCGACGCCCTATGCCCCTATCGGGGTACGGATCGCGCCGCGCGAAGGGCCGGCGCGCAGCCCCCATGTGGAGGCGGAAGCGGGCCACGGCAAAGGCTGGTTCGAAGTGCAGGACGAAGGATCGCAAGTCGCGGCGCTGCTCGCGGGCGCGGGCCCGCGCCAGCAGGTCATCGATCTGTGCGCCG
>CAYUTT010000153.1:0-5302 GCA_964447575.1 uncultured Methyloceanibacter sp. | reverse complement strand
CTCGCCTTCGGCGGCCTGACGCTCTACCTCCAGGACGAGACCTTCATCAAGCTCAAGCCGACCATCGTCTACGCGATGTTCGCCGTTTTACTGCTCGCGGGCCTGGTTATGCGCAAGCACCTGCTCGCGCTTCTGTTCGGTCCGGTGTTCAATCTCACGGACGAAGGCTGGCGCAAGCTGACCTTTCGCTGGGCCTTGTTCTTCTTGGCCATGGCGGTTCTGAACGAATTCGTGTGGCGCAATTTCTCGACCGATACCTGGGTCAGCTTCAAGGCCTTCGGCTTCTTGCCGATCACGTTCCTCTTCGCCATGTCCCAGGTGCCCTTGATGCAACGCTACGGGGTGGCGGAAGAAAAAGCTTCCGACTAAAGTCCCGGTTGCTTAAGGTTACCAATAATCTACTTATTCTCGTTGACTTGTAAGGCATAGGCACCCTCCGATATGTGAGGCGACCAACTTGGCGCCGAGTTATCTCGGGGCTGCGGCAGGGCACATTGCAACCGAGCGTTTGCTGATCGCGCTGTTGGGTTGTACAACGAACCGTGCAGCGTCTCCGAGACGGGTCGGCCGTAAGTAGAATTGGCGGCGCTCGCATGATGTCAAAGACTGGAAATTCGTTGAATCGCTCGGCGACCCATCTGCTGCATCGCGCAGGTCAGCGCGCCGCCGACATCTTCTCGGACGAGGCTCGAGGGGGCGGCCTCACGCCCCGCCAGTTCGTCGTGCTCTCGGTGGTGTCCGAGCAGGAGGGGCTCACCCAGACCGAGCTCGTGACCCGGACAGGCATCGACCGCTCCACGCTCGCCGATATCGTCGCCCGGCTCCTCAGCCGCGGGTTGATCCAACGCCGCCGGGCCAAGGACGACGGCAGGGCCTATGCCATCAAGATCAGTGCCCAGGGAACCAAGGCCTTGCGCGAGGCGCAGCCCGGTGCCGCAGCGGCCGACACGAAGCTTCTCGCAAGTCTGCCACCGGCCAAGCGCCAGGAATTCCTCGATTCCCTCAATCTGATCGTGGGCGGCTCCGAGGACTAGGCGCTTTGCCGGCACGGCTGATTTAGCCGGAGGGCTTGCCAGCCTCACGCCGCATCAGCGGCAGAATCTTCGTCGCGATCGCCTCCTCGGTGAGGGGGCCGACATGGCGGAAGGCGATTTTGCCGTCGCCCGAGATCACGAAGGTCTCCGGCACGCCATAGACCCCGAAGTCGATTGCCGTGCGGCCCGACCGGTCTGCGCCGACGCGCGCGTAGGGATTGCCGTAGCGGCCGAGAAAGCGCCGGGCCGAGGCCGGATCGTCCTTGTAGTTGATGCCGTAGATGCGGAAGCCCGGCTCCTGGGCAAGCGCCATGAGCATGGGATGCTCCTCGAGACATGGCACGCACCAGGAGGCAAACACATTGACAATGGTGGGCTCACCCGTCGCGAGGTCGGCGGTACCGAAGCTCGGCATGTCGGTTCCGCTGTCCGTCTTCTGCCCTTCGAGCGGGGGAAGGGTGAAGTCCGGCACCGGCTTGCCGATCAGCGCCGAGGGAAGCCGCGACGGATCGCCGGTGTGAAGCGCATACCAAAAGAGGCCGGCGATCGCGGCGAAGACCAGAAACGGCAGCGCGACGGCCCAGCGGCGGCGGGGCGCATCTCGAGAGGTCTTGGCGGTCATGACGGCGCCTTTCGCGCCCGGGGCTTCGCTGTCTTGCGCGCCGCGGCGGTCCGGACTTTCGATCCGGCACGCGTGGACCGCAACTCGGATGCCGCAGGCTTTGCCGCGGAGCGCCGCTTGATGCCTTGGCGCTCGAGCTCCGCAAGCTTGTCCCGCTGCCTCCGGTCGTCCTCGACGGTGGCGAACAGGAGCGCGCCCACCGCGATCGCCGCCACAGCGTAGGCGGCAAGGATGAAGCTTGCATGCGGGCCGAGATCGAGCATGCGATTGACCTACGCTTCAGCCTCGGCCACGGCAGCGCGCGCGACTTGCGTCTGTTGCAGCGCGCGAACGCGGCGGCGCAGGATCTCGGCGCGCATGGCCATGAGGTGCAGCAGCACGAACAGCGCCGTGAAGCCCGCGGCCATGACGAAGAGCGGTATAAGCAGCGATGGATCGATCGTCGGGCCGTCGGCGCGGAGCACGCTCGCCGGCTGATGCAGGGTATTCCACCAGTCCACCGAGAATTTGATGATGGGAATGTTGATGGCGCCGACCAGCGCCAGGATCGCGGCGGCGCGACCGGCACGGCCCGGTTCCTCGATGGCCTGCCATAGCGCGATTAGGCCAAGATAGAGCAGGAACAACACGAGCATGGAGGTGAGCCGCACATCCCACACCCAATAGGTGCCCCACATGGGCTTGCCCCAGAGCGAGCCCGTGACGAGGGCGATGAACGTGAAGGTGGCGCCGATGGGAGCCGCCGCCTTGGCGGCGACATCGGCGAGCGGATGCCGCCAAATCAGCGTGCCGAGCGCGGCGATCGCGATCACCGTGTAGCCGAACATGGCGAGCCAGGCGGCGGGCACGTGGATGAACATGATCCGCACCGTCTCGCCCTGCTGATAGTCGGGCGGGGCCACGAAAAACGAGAGATAGAGCCCGGTGCCGAGCAGGATAACCACGAGGCCTGAGAGCCAGGGGAGGACCTGCGCGACAAGGCTCAGAAAGCGCGTGGGATTGGCAAGGCTGACCATTGCGGGGCTTGGTCTAGTGGGTTTGGCGGGGGAGCGCAACGTGCCGCGGCGCGACCGCGGCGGCGCCTCAAATGCGGGTGGCCTTGACGAGCCGGGCGAGCTCCTCTCCGCGCGCGCCGAACAGGACGAGCGTCGTGCCGTCGAACTCGTAGGCCGTGGCGGCCTGGAGGGCGGCGAGGAACGACGTCTCGAGCTCGTACTTACCAGGGCAGCCCATCTTGGTCGCGGCGATGGGCCCGATCCGGATCGGGCCGTCCTCGACCGTATAGCCTCCGAAAAATCGGTTGCACCCGCCATTGCCCGTCACCCGGCCGTCATCCTGGAACACGACAAAGGCGCGTTCCTCGGCCGAAATGTCATGGGAATAGATCGTGCTCGGGCGCCACTGGCTGCCGGCAAGATCCGCGCTCATAGCCAATACTCCCGCAGTCAATGCCAGAGCCAACATGCTTCGTCCTCTTGCGGCGAATGTCCGGCAGGGTAGACGGCGGAGCCTGCCCTTTCTCATTAAATCTTGGAAAGCCTATCGCCTAGCGCAGCGCATTGCGGAGCGCGGCGGCGGCCGCGAGCGGCGCGAGCACGATGCTGGCGAGGCTGAGGGCGCAGAGGATGAAGAAGGGCGGCCAAAGCGAATGGGGGCCCGTGACATATGGGGTCACGGCGGACACGCCGAAGATCAGGACCGGCACGTAGAGCGGCACCACCAGCAGCGCGAGCAGCAGGCCGCTCCTCCGTAAACCGAGCGTCAGGCTTGCGCCGATGCCGGCGACGAAACTCACGGCCGGGGTTCCGGCCAGCATGGCGAGCACGAGCGAGGGGATGGCGCTGAGGGGCAGATTGAGCAGGAGACCGAGGACCGGCGCGATCAGCGCGAGCGGGATGCCGGTGGCGAGCCAATGAGCGAGGCATTTCACGCCGGCGACGACGGAAAGCGGCAGTGGGCCGGTGGCGAGCACGTCGAGCGTGCCGTCCTCGTAGTCGTTGTCGAAGATGCGGCCCGCGGAGAGCAGCGCGGCGAGCAGCAGCCCCACCCAGAGGATCCCGGGGGCGATGCGCGCCAGCAGGTTGAGGTCGGGGCCGAGCCCGAGCGGCGTGATCACGACGACCACGAGATAGAAACCGAGCGCCACGCCGATGGCGCCGCCTTCGCGCCAAGACAGTTTCAGGTCGCGCGCGAGGAGGGCGAGGGCCGCGCTCATGCGGCGCGCTCCAGGCCGAGGCCGAGCGTGTGCGTGAATTTGGTCTTGAGCGGTACATGGGTGGCGACGACGGCGATGCCGCCCGCATGCAAATGGCCGCGGATCGCATCGTCGAGCCGCTTCACCGCAGCCGCGTCGAGCGACACCGAGGGCTCATCGAGCAGCCAGATGGGCCGCTGCACGGCAAAGAGCCGGGAGAGTGCGAGCTTCCGCTTTTGCCCGGCGGAGAGGAGCCCGGCGGGAAGCTCCGCCAAAGGCGCAAGGCCGAAGACGTCGAGCGCGGCGGCAAGGTCGCCTTCGCCTTCGCCAAGATACTCGGCCCAGAAGCTGAGATTCTCGCGCACGGTCAGGGCGCTTTTGGCGCCGTTCAGGTGACCCACATAGTGGCAGAGCTCGGCCAGCGGCGTATCCGCCTCGGCACCAGTCGCGACGAGCCGGCCGTCTGTCAGCGGCAAGAGGCCAGCGATCTGGCGAAGCAGGCTCGTCTTGCCCGCACCGTTCGGCCCGCTCACGAGCAGGGCCTCGCCCGGTCCGAGCCGGAAGCTCAGGTCCTCGAACAGCCTCCTGCCGCCCCGCTCGCAGGCGATCTCGTGGGCCTCAAGACTGACGGGGACGGGCGCTGGCATGGGATCACTTGCGCAAAGTTGAGGCAGGGTCGTGCCCGGACAATGGGCCAGACGCGTCTCTTCGCGTCATTGTTTCGTCGCCGCAAGGGCTTTTATAGTGGAGCCGAGAGCACGCATCCAAAAGCCAAGGACGCCTGGTGCGGGAGAGAGGCCGCTTCGCGCCGACAATTGGCTGTGTCTTTGCATGCTCATTGGCTGGGACCGGCCCTTCCCTGGGCATCGAAGGAGACTTCATTGACATCGGCGACATCGGCGGTTTCGACCTCGCTCGACAGCTTCAAATGCCGGCGCAGGCTCAAGGTCGGCAAGCGCGAGTACGACTATTTCGATCTCAAGGAGGCGGAGGCCGCCGGGCTCGACGGGGTCAGCCGCTTGCCGTTCTCGCTCAAGGTCTTGCTCGAGAACCTGCTGCGCCATGAGGACGGGCGGAGCGTTACCGCCGACGACATCCGCGCGGTCGCCGATTGGTTGAAGGAGAAGAGAAGCGACCGCGAGATCGCCTTCCGCCCGGCGCGGGTCTTGATGCAGGACTTCACCGGGGTTCCCGCGGTGGTCGATCTCGCCGCCATGCGTGACGCGGTCACGACGCTCGGCGGCGACCCGCACAAAATCAATCCTCTGGCGCCAGTCGACCTCGTCATCGACCACTCGGTGATGGTGGACGCGTTCGGCACGGGCGCGGCGTTCCAGTTCAATGTCGATAAGGAATATGAGCGGAACAGCGAGCGTTACGCCTTTCTGCGCTGGGGGGCGGGCGCGTTCGACAATTTCCGCGTGGTGCCGCCGGGGACGGGCATCTGCCACC
>CAYUTT010000152.1:0-5410 GCA_964447575.1 uncultured Methyloceanibacter sp. | reverse complement strand
GGCCGTCCGCGGTCGTAGGAAATGTAATTCGTGATGTCGACCAACGCGTTGATGGGGCGCAGACCGATCGCCTTCAGCCGCCGTTGGAGCCATTCGGGGCTCGGACCGTTCTTGACGCCGCGCACGAGGCGCCCTGCGAAGACCGGGCAGGCGCTCGCGGTGTCCTTCGAGAACTCGAGCTTGATCGGTACGGAACTGGGAAAGGTGCCCTTGACCGGCTTGACCGTGTCCTTCTTGAGCTTGCCGAGCCCGGCCGCGGCGAGGTCGCGGGCGACGCCGCGCACGCCGAGACAGTCGGGCCGGTTCGGCGTGATGGCGATATCGAAGACGGCGTCGTCGAGGCCGAGTGCTTTGGCGGCGGGGCTACCGATCCTGGCCTTGGCGGGCAGCTCGATGATGCCGGTATGCTCGTCGGACAGCTCGAGCTCGCGCTCCGACAGCATCATGCCGCTCGACTCGACGCCCCGAATCTTCGCCTTGGTCAGGACAAGATCGATGCCAGGCACGTAAGCGCCGACGGGGGCGAACACGCCCTTCATCCCGGCGCGCGCGTTGGGCGCGCCGCACACGACCTGAAGGCGTTCCGTGCCGGTGTCGACCTCCAGCACTTGCAGCTTGTCGGCGTCGGGGTGCCGCTCGGCCTTCAGGACCTCGGCGACGCGAAAGTCCTTGAGCGCGCTCGCGGGATCGAACACCTCCTCGACCTCGAGCCCGATCCGGGTCAGCGTCTCGGCGATCTCGTCCACGGTGGCCTCCGTGTCGAGGTGCTCCTTCAGCCAGGACAGCGTGAACTTCATGGCTGGGGGCTAAGTCCTGCAGCGAGGGTGGGGACGGCAAGCGGCGCGAAGCCGTAATGGGTGAGCCAGCGCAGATCGCCGGAGAAGAACGCGCGCAGGTCCGGCATGCCGTATTTCAGCATGGCGATGCGGTCGATCCCCAAGCCGAAGGCGAAGCCCTGATATCTCTTGGGATCGAGATCGACGGCTTTCAGCACGTTCGGATGCACCATGCCGCATCCCAAGATCTCGAGCCACTTGTCGCCCTCGCCGATCCTGATCTCGTCGCCCACCTTGGCGTAGCCGATGTCCACCTCCATGGACGGCTCGGTGAAGGGGAAATGGCTCGCGCGGAAGCGCATCCTCACCTCCGGCACCTCGAAGAACGCCTTGCAGAACTCCTGCAGCACCCATTTGAGGTGGCCGAGATGGGTCTCCTCGTCGATCACGAGCCCTTCCACCTGATGGAACATCGGCGTGTGGGTCTGATCGGAATCGCAGCGATAGACGCGGCCGGGCGCGATGATGCGCAAGGGCGGCTTCTGCGAAAGCATGGTCCTGATCTGCACCGGGCTTGTGTGGGTACGCAGCAGCGGCCGCGTGCCATCGGCCTGTTCGGCGAAGTAGAACGTGTCGTGATCCTGCCGCGCAGGATGGTCGGGTGGAATGTTGAGCGCCGTGAAATTGTTAAAGTCGGTCTCGATGTCAGGGCCTTCGGCGATGGCGAAGCCCATATCGGCGAAGATCTCCGCGATCTCGTCGGTGACCTGGCTCACGGGATGGATGCGGCCTTGGGCGATGGGCCCTTCGCGCACCGGCAGCGTGACGTCGGCGCGTTCATGCGCCAGCCTTTCGGCGGTCGCGGCGCGCGCCAGCACCTCGCGCTTGGCCTCGAGCGCGTCCGTGACGGCGACCTTCACGGCATTGACCGCCTGACCGAAGTCGCGGCGTTCCTCCGGCGGCATGGAGCCGAGCCGCTGCATCAGCTCCGAGACGCGCCCTTTTTTTCCGAGCGCGCCGATGCGCACATCTTCGAGCGCGCCGAGATCGGACGCGCGCGAGACGGCCTCAAGCAGCTCTGCTTTGAGGCTGTCGAGCTCTGGCGCGCTCATGGCTAGGCTCCCCTTGGCCGGGCGGCGGGCTTCAAGCCCGCGCGGCGGCGGAGGCAGCCTCGACCAGGCCTTGAAAGGTTTGCGGCTCGTGCACGGCGAGATCGGCCAGCACCTTGCGGTCGAGATCGATCCCGGCCTTTTTCAGGCCGTCGATCAGCTGGCCGTAGGTGGTGCCGTTGGCACGGGCGGCGGCATTGATGCGCTGAATCCAAAGCGCGCGGAATGTGCGCTTCTTCACCTTACGGTCGCGATAGGCGTACTGGCCGGCCTTCTCGACGGCCTGACGGGCGACGCGGATAGTGTTCTTGCGGCGACCGTAATAGCCTTTGGCCTGCTTCAACACCTTGCGGTGGCGGGCATGGGATGTAACGCCGCGTTTCACACGGGACATTTGCGGTGCTCCTAACGTTCGAGGCGTCCGCCTGCCGCCTAGCTGGCGTAGGGGAGGAAGGACTTCTTCACGATCTTGGCGTCTTGGTCGGAGAGGACCATTGTCCCCCGGGCATTCCGGATGAACTTGTTGGTCCGCTTGATCATGCCGTGCTGCTTACCGGCGGCGCTGCATTTCACCTTGCCGGTCGCCGTGACCTTGAATCGCTTCTTGGCACCGCTCTTGGTCTTGAGCTTGGGCATTTGGCTTCCTTGACTTTTGGGGCCTGGAGCCCGGCACGAGGCCTGGCCCGGCGTTCTTGAGCTTGAAGATGGAAAGCATGCGAGCCGCCACGGCATGCCCTGCCGGGCGGCTCCTTGAAGCGCGGGTTATAGAGGGAATTTGGCCTCTATTGCAAGCGCCTGGGGGCCCTAGCGGGGCGCCAGCACCATGACCATCTGGCGGCCCTCGAGGCGCGGCTCGGACTCCACCTTGGCAATCGTCGCGGTGTCCTCCTTGACCCGGTCCAAGAGCTGTACGCCGAGTTCCTGATGGGCCATCTCCCGGCCCCGGAACCGGAGTGTCACCTTGACCTTGTCGCCCTCCTCGAAGAACCGGTTCATCGACCGCATCTTCACGTCATAGTCGTGCGTATCGATGTTCGGCCGCATCTTGATCTCCTTGATCTCGACGGTGCGCTGCTTCTTGCGCGCCTCGGCGGCCTTCTTTTGCGCCTGATATTTGTATTTGCCGTAGTCCAGGATCTTGCAGACCGGCGGCTCGGAGTTTGGCGAAATCTCCACCAGGTCGAGTCCGGCTTCGGCCGCGCGCGCGAGCGCGTCTTCGATATCGACCTCACCGACATTATTGCCTGTCGCGTCGATGAGCTGGATTTTGGGAGTGTCGATGCCCTCGTTGATACGGGGACCTCCCCGGTCGGGGGTGAGCTTCATGGGCCGTCCTACGATGTTCATTCTCCTCTATTGAAAAGGCGCCCTCGCCGCGGCGAGGCGCGGGGCGCAGCCTGAACGAACGCTAGCGCAGAGTTCTACAGGATCGGAAATAGGGCTGACAAGTCGCCCCGTACGGTCGCCCCGCCGGCTCTGAAACGCGCTCAGGCTGGCGCTGTCGGGTCGCCGATTGGCACGGGAGCTTCGAAGTCCCCCCACCGCCGCTGCACGCGACGCTGGATCTGGTTGAGGAAGCGGCTCGTCTCATTCGCGAGGAAGCTGGAGGAGCGACCTTCGAGCGGCCGGGCAACAACGGCGCTGGTCTCGTGCCCCGCCTCGCGCCAGGTTTCCCACAGTTTCTGGTCGAGCCGGTTCTCTGCCCGGATTTCGTCGACCACGCCCGGTGGGAGGCGGTCAACGGTAAGAGGTATCCATCCTACGCTCTCCACCAGCTCGGCGACGGTATTGCATGGCGTCGCTTGGGTGGAAATGCCAAGCCGGTCGCCGAGCGCCGCGATAAGGTTGTCGCAGAGCTGATAGTCGCCGACGAACCAGAACGTTGAGAGAAACGCGTTCACCAGCTCGTACTTGTCGTGGTCGGATAAACTCGCGATCTCGATCCACGACAGTTCGAGGAAGTTCCGGAGGATGTAGTGCGTGATGAAGTTGCGCTGCATGGCGCCATAGGCCAGCTCCGCGGCGTAGGGCTGCAGGCCTTCCGAGATGTACCGCGTCATCCGGTAGTTGTAGTACGAGACGAAGTGGCTAACTGGATCCCTCAGTAGGATGCTGCGCTTGATTTGGCGGCTTCCAAACAGCGGATCGATTGAGATGCCGAGAAAATGCCCGCTCACGACCTTGGCACGGCGGGGATTCGGCAGGTCCAAGCTATCGTAGCGCGTGACGAAACGTCCAAGCCCGCGTCTCTTGCGGGTGCGATGATAGGCAGGATTCCCCAGTAGGCGTTCCAGGTGACGGTCAATTGTGCGGCCGGCGCATTTGGGCACGTGATACACGAAATGCACGGGTTGCGCGTCGACGCTACCACGCGATGCCACTATCGAACTCGGAACTTGTGCCATTACCCCAACTGACATGGCGGCAAGACTGCCATCGACATGCTTAACAATCCCTTTCGACCGTTGGTTCCAGTTAACGGTCCGGAGCGGACGCCGCAAGTGGAGTGCGGCATCAGGGCAGGCACGCGGGGCGAGATCGCGGCAAGATCACGGCAAGACACGACACCTCAGCGCAACTCTGCCGCGAATTTTGTGCCGAGCAGCTCGTCATAGACCGCAAGGGTTGCGCGTTGCATTTCGCTGAGAGCAAACCGGGCGGCGACGTGGCGGCGGGCGCGGGCGCCAAGCGCAGCGCGGTTTTCGGGCGAAAGCGCCAAGGCCGCGGCGATGCCTGCGGCCAGCGCGGCCGGATCGGCGGGAGGAACAACCCAGCCGGTGAAGTCGGCCGCGGGCGCTGGGATCACATTTTCGGGAGCGGCGCCCAAATCGGTGAGAATGACGGGGCACCCCAGGGCTTGCGACTCGATGCTGGTACGGCCAAAAGTTTCCGCGCTCGTTGAAGCGATGACGGCTACACGAGCGAGCGCGAAGGCCGCGGGCATGTCGTCGCAATGGCCGACGAGACTTGCATGATCGGCCAAACCCGCGGACTGGATGCGCTGTACGAGTTCCTGTCTGTAGTCTTCGCGCCCTTGCGCATCGCCCGCGAAGATGAATACCGCATCGCCGAGTTGATGCGCCGCATGCAGACGCGCGGCGGCGTCGATGACATCGGGCTGACCTTTCCAGCTTGTGAGTCGCGCCGCATGCAGCACGATAGGCCGTCCTTCCTGCACGCCCCACGCGCGGCGTAGCTGCTCGAGCCGTGCAGGCTCGATCGCGTCGGCCCTATATCGCGACAGGTCGATGCCCCGATAGATCACGCGCATCCGCTCCATCGACACGCCATGGCGCGCGGCAATGAGACGTGCCGTGTAGCCCGAATTGGCGATGATGCGGTCTCCGCGCGCCATGACGCTGCTGTAGAGCGTCTTGAACGGCGCCCGGCCGCTGTAGGCGCCGTGATAGGTGGTGACGAAGGGACGCTTCGTCCGGCGCGCGGCGATGAGCGCGCTCCAGGCCGGTGCCCGGCTCCGCGCATGCAGAAGGGCGACGTTCCGCTCATCGACGAGCCGGGCAAGCC
>CAYUTT010000151.1:0-5413 GCA_964447575.1 uncultured Methyloceanibacter sp. | reverse complement strand
TCGTCCTCGCTGAGCTTGTCGCCATCTTCCTCGGCCTGGACGAGCGCGCTGATCAGCCCCTCGCGAGGTTCGCGGCGGCACGCCTCGATCTGATCCCGCACATATTGGATGGTGCCTCTCATCGACCACATCACGCGCAGGATACCGAAGCTGTTCCGCATCGACATCGCGCTTCGCGCCCAACTCGCAAAGATTTCGCGGTTCTGATCCGGCAAGCCCAACAGCTCGCAGATCACCTCTAGAGGCAGACGCCGCGAATACTCCGCGGCGAGATCGACCTCGTCACGCCCGGCAAATGCATCGAGCAGCCGGTCGGCGATCGCCTCGATGTCGCTCCGCATGTCGCGGACGCGCCGGCGCTGAAACGCCTGATCCACGAGCTTGCGCAGCCGCCGGTGATCCGGCTCGTCCTTGAGCAGCATGTTGTTGGCGAACAGCATCAGCGAACGCGGCATCCACCACTGGAAACCGGCGATGCCCTTCTTGCCGGCATGCCGCGCCTCCTGCACGAACCGTGCATTGTCCTTGAGCATGGCGGCGGTCGCATCGTAGGTGGTCGTGACCCAGGCCCTGCCGACGAAGGGAAACTTCACGGGGATGACGGGTCCCGCTTCACGCATGGAGGCGAAGAAGGAGAACGGGTCGGCCTTGCCGGCCGTGCCGCTGAAGTCGAAGCGCAGTGGCGCGCTCAACCGATAGGGTTCCTTTCGACTCATCTTGCAAGATTGCTCCCTCACGGTCGGCGTTGCCAGCAAAACCGGAGCCGCTCCTAGCAAAGCAAAACGGCCCAAGGATGACGCTCCAAGGGCCGCCGCATGACACTACGTGTCTTGGTCTAACGCCCGAGTTCACGCCAGCTCGTCTCCCGCACGTCGACACCGTAATACTCGGCCACTTTCTTGATATTGGCGAAGGCGAGGTCGCGGTCCGCGTCGGAGACACCCTCAACCTGATCGAAGCGCGCAAGCGCGTTGCGCACATGGTCGGCGTCGGTCAGCGGCTCCTTCCGCTGCTGCGGGAAGGCAAAGACGTTCGCCGGTAGTTCCGCGCGATTGTGAATCTTGCCGTGCTCGGTGTCGGGCATCCAAGTCGTCTGCATCGTCACAGTCTCCTTGTGAAGGGGGCAGGGCAACAGAACGAGCGGACATTAGGCGCGAAAGGTTTCGCCCCGATTAGCCGGAAGGCTGCGAGCTTCGCGCGCATTTTCCGAAACTTTGAACGGTCGCGGAAGAACTTCGCCATTAACAATGCCGGCCCCATCTTTTGGTGGGACATCCTCACGCCACTGACAATTCTCGTCGCACTTCTGCTGCACTGATCATCCGTCGCCGAAATGGACCGCGAGCCAAACGGTCGGCGGCGCGGCGCGAGTCCAGGTTACGCGGTGACGGCAATGGGCGGGCAAGAACATCCAGTCGCCCTCGCCAAGAGCGCGATCCTCGCTTTCGCCTTCGATGCGCAAGCGGGCCGCGCCGGCCACGAGCAGCACGAACTCGTCCCAAGCCTGATCGTACCACTCTCCTTGCGGTGTCGTCTGGCCGGTCGAAACGATGCGCTCGACGCGCAAGCCGGGTCGCTCGGCGAGCAGCGTGAAAATCTCGGCGGCTTGCGGGCTCGAAGGCAGGTCCTGCCGCAAGCTTCCTCCGATTACCAAGGCCGCCTCCTCATCCCTAAATCTCATGGACCAAGGCGCGTCACCTGATAGAAATGCTCCAGCCATTTCCCATCCCGCTCGACAAGGACCGACGTGACGAACACCTCGCCCGAGATCGGCTCGCCTTCGAACGTACCGTCGATCTCCGCGGTCAGCGTGCGCATCGCCACACCGTCGCCAAGCACAATTACTTTGGGCTCACTCAGATTGGTTTGCTCGTATTTCAGGTCGGGCAACGAAGCAAGCTGTTGGTCAACCGTTTGCGGCGACTTGTAGTAAGGGGTGACGGCGACATGATCCGGGGTCATCAGCCCCTTGATCGCTGCAGCGTCCTGCGCCACGAACGCCTCGTCGAGCTTGCCCGCGGCGTTGTCCACGGCCTCGATCGTGGCGACATTGTCCGGCTGAGCGCAACCCGTGACGGTGACGAAAATCAGCAAAGAAAGCACGGCGGGAAGTTTCGGCATGTTAATCTCCTATCGCCCATCTTGATCGTACTGTTGTCCGTTCGCATTTCACTCCGATAGCCGAGATGGCGCCACGGGGAGCGATGACATGACGGCTTCGCCCAAAGCGATAACCCGCGACCGTCCCATTACCAAGGGCCGTGCGGCGCTTCTTATCATCGACGTGCAGAACGGAACGTGCGGGCCGCAAGAGGCCGAATCGCGCCCGGAGTTCTACAAGGCCGCGGCATTGCGCGTGATCCCGAACATCGCGGCGCTGCTTGACGCTTTTCGCGCGGCCAAGCTCGAAGTGATCTACACCGTGATCGAGAATTTGACCGCGGACGGGCGCGACCGCAGCCTCGACTACAAGCTTTCCAATTTGGGCTTTCCCAAGGGCTCGCTCGAAGCCCAAGTGATCCCGGAGATCGCCCCGCTTGCCGACGAGATCGTCCTGCCGAAATCCTCGTCGTCGGTCTTCCATTCGACCAATCTCGACTACCTCCTCCGAAACATGGGCATCGAGGATGTCTTCGTGGTTGGCTATATGACCGACCAGTGCATCGATCATGCGGTGAAGGACGGTGCCGACCGCGGCTACTACATGACCTGCGTGCACGATGCCTGCGCCGCCGAGACGGAGGCGCGTCATGCTGCGGCGCTCCAATGCTTCCAAGGCTATTGCCGCTTGCTCACCGCCGAAGAGGCTCTGGATCTCGTGCCCGTGAACGGCTGAGCCTCCCTCAGTTCGGCGGATTCAAGACTTTGATCTCGAACGGCTTGAGATCGTCGTTGGTCTTGAGGAAATCCGTGACCGCGTCGAGATCCTTCACTTTGGCCGAGGAATAGAGCCCCGTCGTGCACGTCGCATCGTCGTACGATTCCGCAACCATCACGTACGGCCCCTCGCCCTTCACGATATTGCAAGAGCACACGGCTTTGGCCGGATCGTCCTCGTCGACGATGCAAGGCCGGTCGTAGCACCAAGCCCAGGGTCGGTCGTTCGAACAGGCGGCGTAGCTTTTGATCGGGTAGTAGCGCGACACGATCTGCTTGCCCTCGGGGCTGTCGATAGCGCCGTGGCAGGGCGTGCTTCCAACGGAGTAGCCGGTCTTGACGTCGCAATCGCAGAAGACCGTTTCCTGGCCTTCCTCGATGGGGGCACATTGCGCCGTGGTGCACAGCGCATAGGTGCTTTCGCACACGATATAGTCCGCTTTGGTCTCCGCATCACAGCCTATCAATGCGATGCTGCCGCAGGCCGCCAAGCCCGGTACGATCACCGTCCTCCACATAACGATATCCTCCATGCGCGAGCCTACCGCGCCGTCGTTCTGCCTTAGCGGTGCGTTAGCCAGTTCGCAGCTCCCTCTCAATAGACTTCTGCGTAGCGCGCGCAGAGTTCCGCTGGCGCAAGCTCCGCCACATGGGCAAGCTCGGAACGCTTGTGGCGGACATAGGCCTCGAAGAAGGTTGGCCCGAGCCAGGTCTTCACCACCGCGCTCGCCTCCATGGCATCGAGCGCTTCGTCGAGCGAGCGCGGCAAAGGGGCGTTCTCTTTGGGCAGTGCAAGCTTCCGCGCAATCCCATCCGCACCCGCGAAGATCAATGCACCGAGCGCCATATACGGGCTAGCCGCGGCATCGCACACGCGGAACTCCAGATTGAACTGCGAGGCCCTCTCCTTGCCGTCGCGCGCGGTGAACACGGGGCAGACGCGTAGCGCCGCCCCCCGGTCCTGCAGCTTGAGGTCGGCCTCGGTCGGCGCCCAACGGTTGGGCGTGAGGCGCAAATAGGACACAGGTGACGGCGCGGTGATGGCCGAGATCGCCGGGAGATGATGCAGCAGCCCCGCCGCGAAGTGCGCGGCAATCTCGCTCAGGCCGAGCGGCCCCCGCGCGTCGTAGGTCGCAGGCGCACCCCCTTCCTCGTGCAGGCTGAAATGGATGTGCACGCCGTTGCCCGCGCCGTCCGCCACGGGCATCGGCGAGAAGATCGCGCGGTGTCCGAGACGGAAGGCGGCGGCGCGCACCATCTCGCGGGCGATCACGCCCTGGTCGGCCGCCGTGAGCGCCGCCGCCGGCGCGACCGTCATCTCGTATTGGCGCGGACCGTATTCGGCGAGGAAGGAGTCCGGCTTCACGCTTGCGGCGCGGATCGCCGCCACGAGCATCTCGCCGAACACGCCTTGCCGCCGGAAAGCGCCGAGGCTGTAGGCATGGCCGGGCAGATCCTCGACGCCGGTATAGACGAACTCCTGCTCGAAGGAGGCCAGCAGATGGAGCCCGCTGGCCTCCTTGAGGGCGGCGACGGCGCGACGCAGGAAATTGCGCACGCAGCATTCCCACGGGCGGCCGTCGAGCTCGCGAATGTCGCCGAGGAAGAAATGCTCCGCCGCCGAGCCGTCGCGGAAATCGACATGCACTTCTGCGGACGGGTCCGGCACGATCGTGAGATCGCCCGCGGTGCCGAACGGCGAATCGAGGATCGGCCCGAAGCAGATCTGCATCAGGTTCGAGTGCGTCCAGCCGATGCCGGCCTTGCGCCTTGCGGGCAGCTCGCTCGCGGGAAAGCCCTTGCCGCGCACGAGACCGGCAATGTCGCACGTCCCGACGAAAATCAGCTCTTCGCGCAGCATGGGGCCCCCGGGGGTGGACGGGCGAGGGCGCCAGTCTACGTCAAGCAGGCAAGGAGATGTTACTCCAGGAAAGCCGCCCGGGGATAAGCGCGCTCAAGCCCGGCGCAGATGCTCGCGGATCGGCTCGCTCGTCCGCGCCACGAACGCGGCTTGCAGCGCCCGCAGTTCCTCGGCCTGGGTCTTGAACAGCTCCATGCGCTCGTTCCAATAGGACATGCCGAGCCGCATCGCCTCCATGGGCGACTTGGCGCCCGCCAGATCGCGCGCAAGCTCCAGCCCGGAATTCATGTTGGCCTGGGCGATATCGACCACCTTGCGATTCACAGCGGCCGCCGCCGGCATCGCCGCTTTCAGCGACTTCTCGAGCGTATCGACGGCGCGCTCCACGAGCGCCGGGCTGGCCAACTTCTCGTCGGGCCTCACCGCGTTGACGAGGACGGGTGCCGCTTTGGGTGCCGCGGTCGCCGATGGCTGAGGCGCAGGTGCCGCCTTGCGCGCCACAGGGCCGCTCGTCTCGGCCGCCGCTACCACCTTCTTTTTGGTCTTGGCGTTCTTCTTCGTTGCAGACTTCTTCACGTCAGGCTTTTTCGGGTCGGTGGCCATCGATTCCCCGCTTCCGTTGGAGGCCGCGCCTAATCCATTACCAGCGATGCCGCGAAATTGGGCGGATCGACG
>CAYUTT010000150.1:0-5416 GCA_964447575.1 uncultured Methyloceanibacter sp. | reverse complement strand
GAATTACTTCGCCGCCGCCGGATATGACCACGAATAGGTCGAATCGGCTCTAGCGAACGCCAGCGGCCGAGGGCGTTTCCGCCAAAGTTACAGTTTCTGCTGGTCGCCGGCGGGATGCGGCTGAGCCTTCGGCTCGCCTTGCGCGCCCTGCGTGGCCTGCTGGATCAGGTCTTCAAGCTCGCCGCATTCGAACAGCGACACTGTGCCGTCGACAGGGCCGAGCTCGGTCTCGGCGATATGGGGATCCACGACGCGGCGGCCGGTGACCCGGTAGACGCAGATCGCGCCGTCCGCCGCGGTGAAGGTGATGCTGTCGCCGATCTTGACCCCGCCGGGGGCATCGCCGAGAGCGATGTCGCCTTGCGCTGCGGCGGGCTTATGGGCGCGCACGCCAGCCACCCGGTGCGGCTTCGCCGCTGCCGGCGTTTCGTCGGCGTCTTGCTTGAGCAGCGTGGCGCTCAGACCGAGCCGCGGCACTGCCGCCCCGGGCGCGAGCGACATGTTCACCGACACATCCTCCCAGGGCCAGCGTTCCGCGCCGGACTGACCGGAGAGCGCCCGGTCCCAGACGCTTTGGCGCAAGGCTTGGGGGACTCCGGTCTTCTCGAAGAGCGGAAAGTCCTCCTTGAGCGGAATCAAGCTCACGAGCAGCAAACCGACGGCAGCGACTCCGAATCCCAGCCCGAGCGTCGCGCGCGGGCGAAGAGAAAGGAGGAGGAACTGCACCGACCCCCGTAGCGGCATCAGATCCCCCTCCCGATCCGCCGCGGGGAGGCATCGTCGCGGCGGTAGTGACGCCACCTCAGCAGCGTCACTGCGCTTAGGAAGATGAGTAGAAGCACGAACATGGCGATCTGCCCTGTCATGTTGCCGTTACGGGTCGATGGCTCGGCGCCCGAGACCGGCTCGGTCTCGTGCGGACTTGCCACGCCCTCCGCCGTGTCGGCCAGCGGCGCCTCCGCGACCCTGAGGGGCGGAGCATCGACTGGCGACGGCGCTGCCGGAGTAACGTCGGCGGTTGCGTTGAGTTCACCCGCAAGGTTCGAAATCGCCTGCAGAGAAACCCTCGGATCCTGCGAAAGCCTGCGCTGGATCTGAGCGGCCGCCTCGAGCCCTCCGGCAGGGGGGCGCCCATATACTTTATCATAGACCCAGCCGTCTGGAAGGTTCAGGGGCAGGTCAGTGGTGGTAACAACTTTGCCATCGGGGCGGGATGTGGCCGTGTCGATGGCGACCAGGCTGGTCTGGCTCGAGACTAAATGGTGCCGAAGAGCCACGGCTTCGATGGCTTTGGTCAGGCCGGAGGTGCCGGGCGAGAATTTCTTGGCTTCGAGGGCGGCGATCTTGCTGCGGGCCCAGAGCTTGCCCACGCCCGCGCCCTCCGCGGCCTCTGCCAGGGGGACGGTCACGCTCCAGGGCTTGCCGTCGAACGTGCCTTCGAGGCGGAGCGCGCCTTCCGCCTGAGCGAGCTTGGCCGAGAGCACCACGGGCTCGCCGGCATAGAGATCGGGCAGGGGATCGGGCCACATCTCGACCGCGGTCCCGTGCGTCCAGGTCGCTTCGAGGCCCGCCATGACAGGCTTCTCGAGCTTGGCGAACAGCGCCTGCATGCGCTCCAGCACCTCGGCTTCCGCGCCGATATGGGTGAAGGTACCGCGGCCGAGCTCGGCCGCGCGCCGCATGAAATAGCTGTTCGGCGCCGAGCCGATGCCGACCGTGAAGAGGCGCGAGCGGCCCTTGCTCGCGGCGAGTTCGGCGAAAAGCTGCGCCTCGTTGCCGATGGCGCCGTCGGTCAGGAACACCACCTGACGCACGCGGCTTGCGTCGTCCGGGCTTGCGTCCTTCAGCGCGGTCTGCAGCGCCGGGAGCATTTCCGTGCCGCCGGTGGCCGTAAGCCGCGAGACGAAATGCTTGGCGATGGCGAGGTTGTCGGACGAGGCGGGAACGGCCGCGTCGAACAGGCTCTCCATGGTGTGGTTGAAACGGATCACGTTGAAGGTGTCGCCCGGGCTGAGCCGGTCGAGCGCGAAGAGGAGGCTCTGCCTGGCCTGGACGATGGAGGTGCCGGCCATGGAGCCCGAATTGTCGATGACGAAGATCAGCTCGCGCGGCAGCGCGTCGGGAGCTGCATCGAGCGTCGGCGGCGTCACCATGGCGAGGAGATAGTGCTCGCCGTCCACCATCTCATGGAACAAGGCCGTCTGGGGCGCGGGCGCGGATTTCGGCTTCCAGGTCAGGGCGAAATCCCTGTCGGCCGGGACGGCGCCGCCGGCGAGGGCCAGCAAGGCGGTGCCATCGCCGGTCCGCTTTAAGGCGACCTCGTGATAGGCGCTTTCCACCTCGCCCAAGGCGAAGCCGGGATTGAGCGAGACCTGGATGGAGACGGGGTTGACCTTGTCATGCTGGTCGGGATCGAGCACGGGCGGGGTGATGCGGTCGCGGTCGGGCACCGGATCGAGCGGGACCGTGTTCCCATCAAAATCCACCAGGTTCAGGACGCTCGGTCCGGGGCTGTAGCGGGGCGCGACCACGAGCGGGAAGCGCAAGGAATAGACGCCCGCGTCCTGCTTCACCGTTTCCTGATACTCGATGCGGATCACGACGGATTCGCCCGGGCCGATATTGGCCACCGCGTTGGTGAAGATATTGGGGCGCTCCTGTTCCACCAGGCTGGCCTTGTAGCCTGCGTCCTTTGCCGCCTCGTAGAGTTCCTTCGCGTCCTCGCGGCCCTTGATCTCGCCTTCGATGACCTTGTCGCCGATCTCCATGCGCAGACCGTCGACGGCCGCCTGCTCGGGCAGGGGAAAGACATAGATGCCCTCGAGCCACCGCTCGCCGGGGTTCTGGAAGCGTTGGGTGACGACCGCGCGGGCGATCGTGCCGGTCACCTCGATCACGACGTCGGTGTCGAGGCGCGGCGCTTCCACATAGCCGTCGTCCGACTTGAGGAGGAGTGTGCCGGTGCTCACGTCGCCGGGGGTGACGAGCTTGGCCTTAACCGGTGACAGCGGCTCGGCCCAGCTCAGAAGGCTCGGAAAGGCCACCAGAACGGCCGCCAGCAGCGCCAGAAAAGACAGATTTGCCGGGGGCTTGAAGAAGCCCGGGGCCCGGTGTCGCGTGGTCATCGACTTGCCCTCGATGCTCGGCACGAGGGTTAATGAATCACGTCAATGGGGCGCTGGCTTAACCGCATTGTGGCCCGGCGGCCGCCAGCACCGCCATATTTGTGGCGCAAATGGGAACCCGGAGGGACGTTGGGGCGCCCCCTTTTTGTGGCGGGAACTGGCGCCCAGCGGAACTCGTCGGTCAGGACCCGGAGGCGCGAGGCGCTTTCGCTTCGCGGCCCTTCCGGTGCAGCCCAAACCGCAAGGAGTTCCCCCATGACCGCAACGAAATCGCTGCAGGACCTGTTCGTAAACCTCCTCAAGGACGTCTATTACGCCGAGAAGCAGATCATGAAGGCCCTGCCCAAGATGGCGAAGAAGGCCGAATCGGCCGAGCTCCGCCAAGCCTTCGAGCACCATCTCAAGGAGACCGAGGGACAGATCCAGCGCCTCGAGAAGGTGTTCGAGCTATGTGGCGTGAAGCCCGCCGGCAAGACCTGCCCCGCCATCAAGGGCATCATCGAGGAGGG
This sequence comes from uncultured Methyloceanibacter sp., assembly GCA_964447575.1. Lineage (GTDB taxonomy): Bacteria > Pseudomonadota > Alphaproteobacteria > Rhizobiales > Methyloligellaceae > Methyloceanibacter. The sequence continues at coordinate 1,782 of CAYUTT010000150.1, read as the reverse complement.
CGAGGAGGATATGAAGGACGCCAAGGACGCTGATGTCCGGGATGCCGGCATGATCGCCGACGCGCAGGCGGTCGAGCACTACGAGATCGCCCGCTACGGCACGATGATCGCCTGGGCGAACCAGCTCGGCATGCGCGAGGCGGCGTCGCTTCTGAAGCAAACGCTCGACCAGGAGTACGGCGCGGATCAAAAGCTGACGAAGCTTGCCGAGGGGCAGCTCAACCGGCAGGCGGCCGCCTAACCCGGCTTTGGCGTTACCTGCACAAAAGACGCAGCGAGGCACCCGCTCCGCTGCGTCTTTTTATGCACGGGCTTATGGTGCATTGCACTTGCGGCTTGGGCCCGCCGCGCATAGGTTTCCCACGCTTTTTCCCGAAAGCGACAGACACATTCTTCCAGGAGTTCTTCATGGGACTGGTTGCCCGCACGCTCGAACGGGTCAAGCCCTCGCCGACCATGGCCATCACCAACAAGGCGCGCGAGATGAAAGCCGCCGGGTTCGATGTCATCGGCCTCGGCGCCGGCGAGCCCGATTTCGACACGCCCGACAACATCAAGCAGGCGGCGATCGACGCCATCAAGCGCGGCGAGACGAAATACACCGCCGTCGACGGCATCCCCGAACTCAAGCAGGCGATCTCCGAGAAGTTCGCGCGGGAGAACGGCCTCGACTACAAGCCGAACGAGATCACGGTCGGCTCGGGCGGCAAGCAGGTGCTGTACAACGCGCTGCTCGCCACGCTCGACCCCGGCGACGAAGTGGTGATCCCGTCGCCTTATTGGGTGAGCTATCCGGATATCGTGCTGCTTGCCGGCGCGGAGCCGGTGATCGTCGAGACGACTCTCGATGCCGACTTCAAGGTCACGCCGGCGGCGCTCGAAAAGGCGATTACGCCCAAAACCAAGTGGTTCATCTTCAACTCGCCGTCGAATCCGACGGGCGCCGCCTATACGCGCGAGGAGATCAAGGCGCTGACCGACGTGCTGCTGCGGCATGAGCGCGTCTGGATCCTCTCCGACGACATCTACGAGCACCTGGTCTACGACGACTTCAAGTTCTCGACGCCGGCGCAGGTGGAGCCCAAGCTGAAGGACCGCACGCTGACGCTGAACGGCGTGTCGAAGGCCTACTCGATGACGGGCTGGCGCATCGGCTATGCCGGCGGTCCGGCGCCGCTGATCAAGGCGATCGGCACGCTGCAATCGCAGTCGACCTCGAACCCGTGCTCCATCAGCCAATGGGCGGCGGTCGAGGCCTTGCGCGGGCCGCAGGACTTCTTGAAGGACTGGGTGAAATCGTTTCAGGCGCGGCGCGACCTGGTGGTGTCGATGCTCAACCAGGCGAAAGGCATCGACTGCCCGACGCCCGAGGGCGCCTTCTACGTCTATCCGTCCTGCGCGGGCTCAATCGGCAAGAAGACGCCGAAGGGCGACACGGTGGGCAGCGACGAGAACTTCGCCACCCTGCTGCTCCAGGAGGAGGGCGTGGCCGTGGTGCACGGCGCGGCGTTCGGGCTGTCGCCGTTCTTCCGCATCTCCTATGCCACGGGCATGGAGGCGCTGGAGGAGGCCTGCCGCCGTATCCAGCGCTTTTGCGCCAGCCTCGGCTAGGGGGCCTATAATGGGGGCGGACAACGCGGAGGGCGAGAGCATGAAGTTCAGCAAGCTCAGCACGGCCAACCAGATCGAAGGCAAGATCATGGAGATCCGCAAAGGAGCCGTGACCGCCATCGTCTATGTGCAGATCGCCGGCGACACCATGGTCGAGGCGAGCGTCACCAT
>CAYUTT010000149.1:0-5427 GCA_964447575.1 uncultured Methyloceanibacter sp. | reverse complement strand
CGCCGCTCCATGGGTTGCTGCGCGTGCCCCTCGAGACGGTTTCCTCGCCGGAGGCCCGGGTTACGCGGGTGCCCTCGGTGTCGGTCACGTCCCAGATATAGGAGATCTTGGCGCCCCGGGTCTCGGGGGAGGCGAGGAGATAGCCGCGCAGCGTGTAGTTGGCGCCGTCCGTGCTGGGCAGGAAGCTGAGATTGCGGTCCTTGCCGGCGACCACGAGCGCCTCGGTGAGCTCCTTGGTTACGCTATCCGGCGCGCCAATGATGGGGGCGATGCCGATCTTGGGCGAGCCCGCGAACAGGTTGGAGGCGCCACTCCAGAGGCCGCCCATGCTCGAACTGCCGGCGCCGCCGCCGCAGCCGGTCAGGACGGCAAGCGCCAAGGCGGCAAGCACCGTGCCGGCAAAGCGCTGCAGATGGCCGCGTCCGTGTCGTGAGTCCGCGTCCAACAAAAATACTCCCTCTGTTGGCCGCACAGCACCGTTCGCGAGACTTCCCCGCGACGGGACTCCCCAACCCCTCTACCTAATACCTAACAAGAGCTTACCTGCCCCGGCGGGCGGGCGTCCAGTTCTAGCGTCCCCACCAGGCGGGGCCAATGCCGCTCATGGTGAACGCCAGTCTCAGGCAAGCAGGATGGCGGAAATTTGACGGCCATAATCGGCCTCGCCGTGGTGCTGCGACCTGCGATAGCTGAAGAGCCTGGTCTCGTCGTGATAGGTGCAAAGCCCGAGATCGGCAATCTCGCCGACGCCGGCCCGGACGAGGCGCTCGGCCACGTAGCCGGGAAGATCGAAATGGGGCTCGCCCGAGCCCTCGTCGATCGCGAAAAAGGCGTCGCTCCCGGCCTCTTGGGCCAGGAACTGCTCCCTGTAGTCGTGGCCGACCTCGTAGGCGCCTTGGCTGATGGCGGGGCCGATCGCCGCATGGATGCGCGCGGGCTCGGCGCCGAGGCCCATCATGGCCGCGACGGTCGCCTCGACAATGCCCGAGAACGCGCCGCGCCAGCCGGCATGCGCTGCGCCGATCACGCGGGCTTCCGCATCGCAGAGAAGGACCGGGGCGCAGTCGGCGGTGAGAATCCCGATGGCGAGGCCGGGTGTTGCGGTGACAATGGCGTCGGCCTCGGGCGCCTTCTCCCGAGTCCACGGCCTGTCGCCGACCACGGCAGCGTTCGTGTGTTTCTGGAAGGCGGTGACGAGATGATCCGGCGCTGCGCCGAGCAGGCTGGCCACACGCGCACGGTTCTCCCTCACGCACGCCGCGTCGTCGCTAGAGCCGGGACCGCAATTGAGCGAGGCATAGATGCCCTCCGAGATACCGCCCAACCGGGTGAAAAAGCCATGGGCCACGCCCCCGATTCCGGCGAGGTTCGCCGCGCGCAGCATCATCTTGTCTTCCGTCACCATGGCCGCCGACCGTTCACCGCTCAATCTCTCCGAAGGGCGGCGGCGGAGCAAGCCCGAGGCTCGTCAACGCGAGCGCTTTGAACAGAACACCCATCGCTTGCGGATCGACCAGGCGGTTCGCGCCGGAGACAAGCTCCTGCTTCTGTTCGGGCGTGGCGTTTGCGCAGAGACGGTCGCGGCGCGCCTCGAGTCCGAGCTTCAGGAGAAATTCGCCTTGCGGCATGGGTCCGTAGGCGGCGAGGCCTTGGGCCAGCGCGCTGTCCTTCAGGGCGGCGAAGTCCACATGGGCGGTGAGATCGACCGCGCCGGGTGCTTCGAGCGGATCGGCGAATTCGTGGCGGGAGACCGCCTGTAGCGTATCGCCGCAGGCCGTCTCCTCATGGCCGTAATCGACGACGAGGGCGGCGAGCGGCGCGTCGCGTGCCCGTTCGGCCAGGAGCGACACCAGCTTGGTTGCGGCGGGGCGCACTTCGAGAATGGAGCCCTGCGGCACGTCGAGGACCATGGCGGCCTGCCGCAAGCTCTCGTTGTCCTCCGCGCGGCCTTCGCAAAACGCGAAGCGGCCCCGCGGGCCGATATCGACGCAGCGCTCACGCCACGCCCCGTCGCGCCATACGAGTTGCCGGACGGGAAGCGCATCGACGAACTCGTTGGCGATGACGATCAACGGTCCGGCGGGGATATTTTCGATCGCGCCAAGCCACTGGACTGGCGTCTCGGCGCCGTGGAGTGCCGTCGCTTGCACGTCGCGCAACACCGGGCTCGTCTCGATCAGCGCGACGGTCGCTGCCGCGAGAAAATCCGGCGTGCGGCGCCAGGCGCGCAAGGCATCCACCATGAGCGTGCCGCGTCCCGGCCCAAGCTCGGCGATGGTGATGGACCTCGGCTCGCCCATGGATTGCCAGACGGCGACGGCCCACAACCCGATCAGCTCGCCGAAGATCTGGCTCACCTCCGGCGCGGTTATAAAATCGCCGCCGGCACCAATGGGCTGGCGCGAGGGGTAGTAGCCCGCGTCCTTGTCGGCGAGGCAGGCGTCCATATACTCGGCCACGCTGATGGGACCGTTACGGGCGATGCGCTCTTTCAGCCGTGCCGTGAGCAGCGTGCTTTGCAGGCTGTGCGGCTTGCGCGCGGCGCCCATCACGCGGCCACGAGGGCTTTCCGTCTGGCGCGCCAGATCAGCCAGGCGCCGATCAGGATCATGGGGATGGAATAGGCGATGCCCGGGGTGAGGATGCCGACATCCATGGGATGGCCCAGATGCGGCTCGCGCACGAATTCGACGAGGCTGCGGAACAGACCGTAAAACACAAGGAACAGTCCGAACACGGTGCCCGGCCGTTCCAGCGCCTTATAATAGTGCGTCGCGACGCGCAGGATGATGAAGAGCACGATGCCTTCGAGCGCCGCCTCGTAGAGCTGGCTCGGATGACGCGGCTGCCCATCCGTGCCGGGGAACACCATGGCCCAGGGCACGTCCGTGGTGCGGCCCACCACCTCCGAATTGATGAAATTGGCGATCCGGCCGAAGAACAGGCCGAACGGCGTGGCGGCCGAGGCGATGTCGCCGAGCGATAGCGGATTGATGCCCTTCACCCTGGAGAAGACGTAGACGGCGATGGCCACGCCGACGAGGCCGCCATGAAAGGACATGCCACCGCTCCAAACGGCGGGGATTTCCATCGGGTTCTGCCAGAAATAGCTCGGCTCGTAGAACAGGACGAAGCCGAGGCGCCCGCCGAGAACGATGCCGAGGGTGATCCAGAGCAGAAAGTCGTCCGCCTGGCTCACCGTCATGGCCGGCTTGCCGCCCCACAAATCTTGGCGCGCGACGAGCCGGCGGCCGTAAAGCCAGCCGAGCAGAATGCCCGCCATATAGGCGAGGCCATACCAGCGCAGCGCCACGGGGCCGATCTCGATGGCCACCGGATCGATCACGGGATAGGGCAGGACGAAGAGCGGCATCGGATCTCGGCTCGGGAAAGACGGGGCGACCCTTCACCGCCCGTCCCCCGCTGTCAAGGCGCTCAAGGTCTCAGGCGGGCGCGGCTTGCCTCGGGGGCGCGCGCATCCCATAGTCGGCCTAAGTGACAGTTTCGCTTCATGCTTCGGCTTTGGAGACCCTCCCATGACGCAGACCACCGGACGCTTCTTCGACGAGCTCGGCAAGCTGCTCACCGACGCGGCCGGCGCTGCCGAGGGCATGCGCAAGGAGGTGGAAGGCGTGGTCCGCGCGCAAGCGGAGCGCGTGCTGCGCGAGCTCGACGTGGTCCAGCGCGAGGAGTTCGAGGCGGCGAAAGCCATGGCGCAGAAGGCGCGTGAAGAGAACGAGCTGCTCAAGGCACGTATCGCCGCGCTGGAGGCCGCGCTCGTCAAAGGCAAGGCGAAAAAGGGCGCCTAGACCGGCCCCGGCGCCCCGTGTCCGCCATCCCAAAAAATCTTCTTCGAGGTGTCGATTCTGGCGGACGCCATTCGTCGTGTGGGTGAGCCAGGCGTTCCTTTGGCCCGGCTTCTGACCGTTTCAACTCCAGGAGAGGAGCGTAACCAGGATGCGATTCATTTCGATGGTGAAATACGTTGAGGCCCACGCGGCGCCGCCGCCCAAGGAATTTCTGGAGGCCATGACCGCCCTGATCCAAGAGGCCACGGAGGCCGGCTGTCCCATGATCCAGGGCGAGGGCTTGCTGCCGACCGCGACGGGCGTGCGCGTGCGTCTGGATGGCGGAACGGTCTCCGTCACGGACGGCCCCTTCACCGAGGCCAAGGAAGTCATCGGCGGCTTCGCGATCTTCGAGGCACCGTCCAGGGACGAGATGATCAAATGGGCGCGCCGCATGTTGGAGCTGCACAGGGCGTATCTCCCCGGTTGGCAAGGGGAGTGCGAAATCCGCCAGATCGCGGGTCCCGGCGAGAAGCTCTGCGATCAGGTCCACGAAACGCAGTCAGAGGCGGTCTAGCAATATGTGCGAGGCGCCGCTGGCGTCTCGCGCCGGAAGACACAACGCGACAGGGAGCTTCCCATGCGGTTCATGATGCTGATGATCCCCAAAGGCTACGAGAACGCCGAGCCCGGGACCGTGCCCGACGCCAAAGCCGTCGAGGCGATGATGAAGTACAACGAGTCCCTGGAGAGGGCCGGTGTGCTTCTGGCGCTGGACGGCCTCCACCCGCCGTCGATGGGCGCGCGTGTCTCGTTTCCCGGCGGCAAGCCGGTGGTGACCGACGGCCCATCTGCCGAGGCAAAAGAAGTGCTCGGCGGCTACTGGATGATTCAGGTGCGCTCGAAGGAAGAGGCGATCGAGTGGGCCAAGCGCTGCCCCGCCTCCGAGAACGAGGTCATCGAAATTCGCCAGGCGCAGGAAATGTCGGACTTTCCCGACGACATCCAGAAGGCCGCCGAAGGCTTCGCCGAGATGCAAGCCCGGTCAGCGCAGAAAGCGTCGTAAGGCCCCACGCTGGAGGCCGAGTCTTGCGGTGGCGCAAGAACTGGCGATAGTCGGTCGCCATGACGGCGGCCGACACGCACCGGGCCATCGAGGCCGTGTTCCGGATCGAGCAGGCGAAACTCATCGCCGGGCTCACGCGGCTCGTGCGCGACGTGGGCGTGGCCGAGGAACTGGCTCAGGACGCGCTCGTCGCGGCGCTTGAGCAGTGGCCGATATCCGGCATCCCCAACAAGCCTGGCGCCTGGCTGATGGCCTCGGCAAAGAACCGCGCGATCGACCGCTTTCGCCGCAACAAGATCGCCGAGCGCAAACATGAGCAACTCGGCCACGAACTCGAGATCGAGCAGAAAGCGGCGCAGCCCGATCTCGACGCCGCACTCGACGACGAGGTCGGCGACGACCTGTTGCGGCTCATGTTCATTGCCTGCCACCCGGCGCTCAAACCGGAAGCGCAAGCCGCGCTCACGCTGCGCCTGCTTGGCGGGCTCACCACGGACGAGATCGCCCGCGCCTTCCTGGCGCCGGAGCCGACCATCGCGCAGCACATCGTCCGCGCGAAGCGGACGCTGGCCG
>CAYUTT010000148.1:0-5450 GCA_964447575.1 uncultured Methyloceanibacter sp. | reverse complement strand
TCGAGGCGGCCGGCCCCGAGGCAGAGACGGCACTCCGCCGCTTTCTCGAGGCCATGATCAATGCCGAAGAACGGCCCAAAGTCTCCTCCATAATGTCCGCTTCGCCAGCCGAGCCGAGCGACGGCGGCACGGGGGAAGGGACTTGACCATGCCGACGCGGATCAAGGCGCAACCAGCCGCGGCGCCGGAAGACAACGCACCGCACATCCTCGTGGTGGACGACGACAGCCGCATCCGCGACCTGCTCGCCCGTTACCTCCACGACCACGGCTTTCGCGTGACCACCGCGGTGGACGCGGCATCGGCCCGCGCCACCATGCGGAGCCTTGCCTTCGATCTCCTGATCCTCGACGTCATGATGCCGAAGGAGTCGGGCATCGAATTCGCCAAGACCCTGCGCGAGGAAAGCCAGGTGCCGATCCTGATGCTGACGGCCCGCGCCGAGCCGGAGCAGCGCATCGAAGGGCTCGAAACCGGCGTCGACGATTATCTCGCCAAGCCGTTCGACCCGCGCGAGCTTCTCTTGCGCGTCGGCAACGTGCTGCGCCGCGGCGCGGCCGCGCCCGCCAGCGGCAAAGTGCGCATGGGCGATTTCATCTTCCATATCGCCCGCGGCGAGCTGCAACGCGACGGCGAGACGGTGCGCCTCACCGAACGCGAACGCGACCTGTTGCGCTATTTCGCCCAGCGCCCCGGCACGCCAGTGTCGCGCCACGAGCTGGCCAAGGACGCCGATTCCGGCGGCGAACGCGCGGTCGACGTGCAGATCAACCGTCTGCGCCGCAAAATCGAGAACGACCCCGCCAACCCGGTCTATCTCCAGACCGTGCGCGGCAAGGGTTATATTCTATACTCAGAGTGATGACCGCCGTCACCGAAGCACCTCCCCTCCCTGCCTCGCGGCGCTGGCCGCTGGGGCGCCTCATGGCCGCGCTTGGCGACAGGATGCCGAAGGGCCTCTACGCGCGCGCGCTTATCATCATCATCGCGCCCATGGTGCTGCTCCAGTCCGTCGTGACGTTCGTGTTCCTGGAGCGGCATTGGCAGACGGTGACCCACCGCCTGTCGACGGTGACCGTGCAGAACATATCCATGCTTGTGGATCTCTATGAGCGGAACCCGAACGCCGCCGACGTCTTGACCGATCTGGCTGGGGATAACCTCAATCTCCGCGTCCGCTTCGCGCGGGGCGAGGAATTGCCGAAGGTTCGCTCCAAGCCGTTCTTCGACCTGCTCGACTCGACGCTTTCCGACGAGCTCGAACGCCGCATCAAGCGGCCGTTCTGGATCGATACGGTCGGGCGTTCGGACTTCGTCGATATCCGCATCAAGCTCGACGACGCCGTGATGCACGTGCTCGCCAAGCGCAGTCAGACCTACGCCTCCAACTCGCACATCTTTCTCTTGTGGATGCTCGGCACGTCGCTGGTCTTGCTCACTGTGGCGATCCTGTTCCTGCGCAATCAGATCAAGCCCATCCTGCGCCTGTCGCAGGCCGCCGAGAGCTTCGGCAAGGGACGGCCGATGCCGGCGGACTTTCGCCCGCGCGGCGCACGCGAAGTACGCCAAGCGGCGCATGCTTTCATCGAGATGCGCGACCGCATCGAGCGCCATGTCGAGCAGCGCACCGTCATGCTGGCGGGCGTCGGCCACGACCTGCGGACCGTGCTGACGCGTTTCAAGCTTCAACTCGCCATGTTCGAGGAGACGCCGGAGCTCGAGGCCATGCACTCCGACGTGGACGAGATGCAGGCCATGCTCGAGGATTATATGGCCTTCGCCAAAGGCGACTCCGGCGAGAACATCAGCCGGGTCGATATCGGTGAGATTCTGAGCGAGGTGCAAACGCAAGCCCACGGCAACACGGACATCGCCATCGCGATCAACGGCGAGCCCCTCGTCGTGCCCGTGCGCCGCCATGCCTTCAAGCGCGCTGTCGCCAATCTGGTCAACAACGCCGCGCGCTTTGCCGGCCACGTGAACGTCAACGCGGCGAAGCTCAACGGCTCGCTGACCGTCGAGGTCGAGGACGACGGGCCCGGCATCCCGGAGGACGAGTGGGAGAATGTGTTCCGGCCGTTCTACCGGGTCGACCGCGCCCGCAATCAAGATTCGGGCTCGACCGGGCTCGGGCTCGCAATCGCCCGCGACATCGCCCGCAATCACGGCGGCGACATCGCGCTCAGCCGATCCCGTCTCGGCGGACTGAAAGCCGTGCTAAGGGTGCCCGTCTAATCCCATACGGAGGAGCTTCCATGCAGAAAATTGCCGCCGGACTGGCCGCGTTGTTGGTCCTGGCTCTCACGGGGCCGGCCTTTGGTCAGGCCGAACCGGACGGATTCCAAGAGGATGAGCAGCCCGGCTCGGAGTTCGAGCTGGATATCGGCAGCGGCGGCCAAATGGAGTTCGGCCGCAAGAGCACGCTGGAGGCGGAAGAGAACGGCGCGCCGGGAGCAACCGAGAGCAATCCGCTCCAGATCGGCGCGGGCGATCCTTTGTTGGAACCGCTCGACGACCCGGACTCGCCCGTCGATCCCGACCCGATCGACGCGGAGCTTCCCGGCGAAGGCCCCGAAAGCCTCTCGGGCCCGGACGATGACGACCCGCTCCCCTACTAGGCGGAGCGCGAACTGCTAGACGTTCGCTGCCGGCGCCGGACCTGCTTGCGGCGATGGCGGCGGCTGTGACGGCGCGTCAGCGTCGCTCTTCCGCTTCCAGCCGCGCGGCATGAACCCGCATACGACGCTGCACGCCTTCTCCACGTTGGCGAGCATGCGCTCACCGTTGCTCAGGCCGCGGTCGAGCGCGGCCATGGTCTTGTCGAGCGAGGGAGACGTGTCCCGGAGCCAAACCTGAAACACCCTGCTGTAGATCGCGGTAAGGCCGGCGACGCGCATGGCGCCACCTGCCCCGCCCATTTTGGCGCCCGCGCCTGCCAGCATCCAGTATTGCGAGGCGAGCGCGGAACAGGCGAGCAGCGACGCCTCGCCCGGCCGGCAGCGCATGTAACAAGCGATGCGCTTCAGCCCAGGCATGTAGGGGCCCAGCACCTCGAACCTGGTCATCAATATGTCGAACAGCCGGTCGCGAGGGTTCTGATCGGCGCCCGCGGGCTTCACCTTCGCCAGCACTTCGGCGTCCACCTCGGCCTGGAAGGCGCGAATAATGTCGCTCTTGCAGGCGAACTCGCGCCGCAGATCGGCAAGATCGAGCCCCGCCTGTTTCGCGATGTCGGCGAGGGTGATCTCGCCCCAATCGCGTTGCTGCGCCAGCTCTAGCGCCGCCCGCACCGCTTTGCTGCGTTTCGAGAATTCGTCGAACATGGGCGTACTCCTTTGGGCGTACTCTTGCCACTTAAGATAGGCGCTCTTGATGGCCATCGGAAGACGGCGGAAGCCCGCCGCAAACGAAAGCGCTTCAGGACGACAGTTCCCTGGAGCGCTTCGCGGCCGCGGCGACGGCCCGCGTGAGCACGTCTTTCAGGCCATCCTCTCCCATCAGCACCTCAAGCGCCGCCGCCGTCGTCCCCTTGGGCGAGGTGACATTCGTCCTGAGCTCGGCGGGCGTAAGCGCCGACCGGCGCAGCAGCTCGCCAGCGCCCGCGACCGTCGCGCGCGCAAGCCGCTTGGCGAGATCTTGGGGCAAGCCGGCCGCAACGCCGGCCTCCTCCAGATACTCGGCGAGCAGGAACACATAAGCCGGGCCACTGCCTGAGACGGCGGTAACGGGATCGAGCAGCGCCTCGTCCTCCACCCAAATCACCTCCCCCACTGCGGAGAGCAGCGCCTCGCATTCGCGCGTCTGCGCAAGCGTGACATTGGCGTTGGCGATGCAAACCGTGATGCCCTGCCCCACCGAGGCCGGCGTATTCGGCATGGCCCGCACGATCGCCGCGCCCTCCGGCAGATAGCGGGCAAGACTCTCCAGCGTGCGGCCGGCGGCGATCGACAAGACCGCGGTCTCCTCGCCCAGCATCGGCTCTATCTCGGGCAGGAGCCTCTCGGCCACGTCGGGCTTCACTGCGATCAGGATGACCGCGGGCGGACCGGGCAATTCCGGCGCATCGTTCGCCACGATGCCATGCTCCGCGGCGAACGCGGCCATCCCCGCCGACAGCGCGGGGTCCTGAATGTAGACCGTGGCCGGGTCGAGGCCCTGCTTGAGCCATCCCTCGAGCAGCGCCCCGCCCATCTTGCCCGCACCGATCAGAAGCAGCGGGCCGGCGAGGCGGAGTGTCATGCGGTTCCTTGCGTCTCGACCATGGTGGCGGCAAGCGCCTCCTCGGCCCTCTTGCCCGCCCACAACACGAACTGGAACGACTGATAATAGCGCTCGCAGGCCTCGAGCGCCGCCTTTAACAGGCCCTCGCATTGGCCGACATGGGTCTCGGCGCCGGCGAGCAGGAGCCCGTTGCGGTAAAGCAGCATGCCGTCCTCGCGCCAGAGGTCGAAATGCCCGAGCCAGAGCTGCTCGTTGATCTGTGCCATGAGCCGGTAGACTTCGGCGAGCCGCGCCTTGGTCACCCGGAAATCGAACGCGCAGGCAAGATGCAGCGCCTCCAAATCCTCTCGCCAGGTCAGCGAGATATGGTAGTCGCACCAGGTCCCCGCGACCGACAGCGTCAGCTCGTCGGGCGCGGTGCGCTCGAAGGCCCAGTCGTGGATGGTGGCGATCTGTTCCACTATGTCCACGGGGTTGGCGAAGTGATCGTAGGTCGCTTGTATGGAAGCCATGCGTGTCCTCTGGGGCCTCGTCAGGGGTCCGCGCACAAAAAACAGACGCCGCGAATCAGTAGGTGAATCAGTTATATATCCCAGAGTCTGCGAGTGAAACGCGCCCCGAGTCACCCGCGGACGAATAGCTGTGGACGGTTCGGAAAAGCTGTGGATTGTTTTCAGTCCGGACTCGACTCGGCCTGTCGCGCGGCGGACGCGCGGTAGCAAGCCTCGGCGCGATCGAGCAGCAACGCACGTTCGCGCGCATTGTCCGTCAGCGCGGCCGCACGCTCGAACGCCGCGCGCGCTTCGTCGAGACGGCCGAGCTTCCTGAGCAGGTCGCCCCGCACACTCGGCAAGAGATGGTAGGCCTTGAGCGTGGGGTCCGATGTCAGGGCATCGACGATTCTGAGCCCGGCCTCGGGCCCGAACAGCATGGCAAGGGCCACCGCACGATTCAGCTCCACCACCGGCGACGGCGCGATTTCCGCAAGCTTTCCGTAGAGCCCGACGATCCGCGCCCAGTCAGTCTCCTCGGCCATGCGCGCCCGCGCATGGCACGCCGCGATCGCCGCCTGCAACACGTAAGGCTTTGGCGCCACACCTTGCGCCTGGACCAGCGCCTCGGCACGCGCCAGCCCGTCGAGACCGCGCCGGATCATAAGCCGGTTCCAACGGCACCGATCCTGGTCGAGCAGAAGCACCGGCTCACCCGATGAGCCGACGCGTGCCGCA
>CAYUTT010000147.1:0-5454 GCA_964447575.1 uncultured Methyloceanibacter sp. | reverse complement strand
GCCTTCTACGGCATGGCCACCTTCGAAGGGCCGCTGATGAGCATCAAGTCGGTGAACGCGCTGTCGCATTACACCGACTGGACCATCGGGCACGTACATTCGGGCGCGCTCGGCTGGGTCGCCTATATCACCTTCGGCGCGCTCTATTGCCTGGTGCCGTGGCTGTGGCACCGCAAGGCGCTGTATTCACAGCGCCTGGTCGAGTGGCATTTCTGGATCTCGACGCTCGGCATCGTGCTCTACATCACCGCGATGTGGGTCTCGGGCATCCTGCAAGGGCTGATGTGGCGCGCCTACGACTCCCTCGGCTTCCTCGAATATTCCTTCGTCGAGACCGTCGAGGCGATGCATCCCTTCTACGTGATCCGGGCAATCGGCGGATTGCTGTTCCTGATCGGCGCCCTGCTCATGGCCTACAATTTGTGGCGCACGGTGCGGGGCGATCAGCCGGTCGATGCGGCAGAGCAGCCGCCTGTCGCCGCGGCCCCCGAGTTCCGGCCGGGCGAATACACGGCGCCGGCGGAGTAGGGGGATCGGATGAGCTGGGCAAAGCATCAAATCCTCGAAAAGAGCTCGATCCTCCTCCTGATCGGGGTGCTGATCGTCGTGTCCATCGGCGGCCTGGTGGAGATCGCGCCGCTGTTCTGGCTCTCCTCGACCATCGAGAAGGTGCAAGGCATGCGGCCCTATACGCCGCTCGAGCTCACGGGGCGGGACATCTATATCCGCGAAGGATGCTACACCTGCCACAGCCAGATGATCCGCTCCCTCAAGGACGAGGTCGAGCGCTACGGCCATTACAGCCTCGCCGCCGAGAGCATGTACGATCATCCTTTCCAATGGGGGTCGAAGCGCACCGGTCCGGATCTCGCGCGGGTCGGCGGCAAGTATTCCGACGAGTGGCATCGGGCGCACATGATCGATCCGCGGGCGGTGGTGCCGGAATCGGTGATGCCGGGCTATCCGTTCCTGGCGGCGCGCAAGCTCGACTATGCCGATATCGGCAGGCGCCTCGAAGTGAACGCCGTCGTCGGCGTGCCCTACACGGACGAGATGATCGAGAACGCGAAAGCCGATCTCGAGCGTCAGGCCGGCGTCAATAGCGAGAGGCTGAACGAGTTCCTCGCCCGCTATCCGAAGGCGCAGGCGCGTTCGTTCGACGGCGACCCAAGCTTCGTCTCCGAGCTCGATGCATTGATCGCCTACATGCAGATGCTGGGAACGCTGGTTGATTTCGCGACGTTCGACGCCGCCGGCCCCAATCTCAGATGAGGATTGAGCCATGACCTACGAGCAAGTCGCATCGATCAGCCAAGTGTTGGCGCTTCTCTTCTTCATCGCCTTGTTCGCCGCCGTGGTCGTGTATGCGTTTTGGCCCGGCAACAAGAAGCGCTTCGAAGAGGCCTCAAAACTGCCTCTCGAGAACGACCCCGAGCTCGAGAACAAGGACGACGACTGAGCCATGGCCAAGAAGCACGACGATACGCCTGAGGACGTCGGAACGACCGGCCATGAATGGGACGGCATCGCGGAGCTGAACAAGCCGCTGCCCAAATGGTGGCTCTATACGTTCTACGCCACGATTGTCTGGGCCATCGGCTATTGGATCGTGTATCCAGCCTGGCCTTTGATCACGACCCACACCAAGGGGTATCTCGGCTATAGTCAGCGGGTGACGGTCTCCGAGGATCTGGCGGCGGCGTACGCCGCCAAGTCGGCCTTCCGGGACAGGATTGCCGCAAGCGATCTCGCGGCCATTCAGGCCGATCCCGAGCTTTTGAATTTCGCGCTCGCAGGCGGCGCCGCGGCCTTCGGCGACAACTGCGCGCCGTGTCACGGGCGTGGCGCACAAGGCGCGATCGGCTATCCGAGCCTGCGGGACGACGCCTGGCTCTGGGGCGGCACGCTCGACGACATTCACTACACCATCCTGCACGGGATTCGCGCCGACGATCCCAAGACGCGCAGCAGCGCGATGCCGGCCTTCGGCAGGCTCGGCATGTTGCAGGGGCCCCAGGTGAACGACGTCGCCGAGTATGTGCTGTCGTTCTCCGGCATCGAGACGGACGAGGCGGCGGCTGGCCGCGGCGAGGAGATCTACGCCGCCAACTGCGCCGCCTGTCACGGCCCGAAAGGCGAAGGCAATCGGACTATCGGGGCGCCGAACCTCGCGGATGAGCTCTGGCTCTATGGCGGGGACAAGGCGGCCGTGGTCGAGACGATTAACAATAGCCGCAACGGTGTGATGCCCGCGTGGAGCGGGCGTCTGGATCCCGCGACGATCAAGGAGCTCGCGATCTATGTTCATTCGCTCGGCGGGGGCGAGTAAGGCTTGCGAGCACGGCTGAGGCTTTGGCTATGGCCATGACGGCAGTGCAGTCACGGATCGGCGCCCTCGTCGAGCGCCCCGACGGGTCCTCTCGCCCTGTCGAGGCGGCGCCCGGCGTGACGCGCAGCGACGCACCCACCACGAGCGGTGAGGGGCCGTCCCTCTATGCCGGCCGGGTCAAGGTCTATCCCAAAGAGGCGCACGGCACGTTTCGCCGGGTCAAGTGGATCGTCATGGCCGTGACGCTCGGCATCTACTACCTGCTGCCCTGGGTGCGTTGGGATCGCGGGCCCTATCTCCCCGACCAGGCCGTGCTGCTCGACCTGCCCGCCAGACGCTTCTATTTTTTCTTCCTGGAGATTTGGCCGCAGGAATTCTACTACGTGACCGGCCTGCTGGTACTCGCGACGCTTGTGTTGTTCCTCATCACTGCGATCGCCGGGCGCGTATGGTGCGGCTACACATGCCCGCAGACGGTCTGGACCGATCTGATGATCGCGGTCGAGCGGTTTTGGCAGGGCGACCGCAATGCGCGCTTGCGGCTCGACAAGCACCCTTGGGCGCTCGAGACGATCTGGAAGAAGGGCGCGACGCATGTCACCTGGCTGCTGATCGCCGTGGCCACGGGCGGGGCCTGGGTCTTCTATTTCGCCGACGCGCCGACGCTCGCTCACCAGTTCCTCACGTTCGATGCGCCGATGGTGGCCTATCTCTTCGTCGGCCTGTTCACGGCGTCCACCTACGTGCTTGGCGGCATCGCACGCGAGCAGGTCTGTATCTATATGTGCCCCTGGCCGCGCATCCAGGGCGCCATGTTCGACCGGGATTCGCTCTTGATCTCTTACCGGACGTGGCGCGGCGAGCCCCGCGGGCCGCACAAGACCGGCCAAAGCTGGGAGGGACGGGGCGATTGCGTCGATTGCCGGCAATGCGTCGCCGTCTGCCCCACCGGCGTCGATATCCGCAACGGGCCGCAGTTGGAATGCATTCAGTGCGCGCTGTGCATCGACGCCTGCGACGAGATCATGGACAAGATCGGGCGGCCGCGCGGGCTGATCGCCTATGATACGGTGCGCAATCTCGACGCGGGCGATGTCAATGCCGAGCCGCTCAAGCTGGTCCGGCCGCGCGTCATCCTCTACGGTGCGGCGATTGCCCTCGTCAGCCTGATCATGCTCGTCGCGCTCGCGATGCGGCCGGAGCTCGAGGTCAGCGTGCTGCACGACCGCAATCCGCTCTATGTCCGCTTGTCCGACGGCGGCGTGCGGAACGGCTACACCATCAAGCTGCTCAACAAGCTGTACACGCCGCGCGCCTTCAAGATTGGCGTGGAGGGTCTGCCCGGCGCGAAGGTCGACATGATCGGCTATGAGGGCGTGGTGCCCGTACCGCCGGACAATATTCAGTCTGTCCAGCTCTATGTGACTCTCGACAAGCAGGCGGTGACCGCGCTGCCGGACAGCGCCACGCCGTTTCATTTCGTCGTCACCGACATTGCGGGTGGTGCGACTGCGGAGCAGCCGGCCACGTTCCAAGGACCGCCACGATGAAGACGGCCAGATGGTTCGAGGGCGGGATCGACGGGCGCCATGTGCTCTTGGCGCTCATCGTGTTCTTCGGCGTGATGCTCGTTGCGAATGGGGCGCTCGTCTACTACGCCCTCAACACGTTCAGCGGCGGCGACAGGCCCGATCCCTATCGCAGCGGCTTGCGCTACAACGAGACCATCGCGGCGGATGCGCGTCAGACCGCGCTCGGCTGGGAAAGCCTGCTCGCTTATGACGATGCGGCAGGGCGTCTGACGCTGCGCTTCTCGGACGAGTCGGGGCAGCCGGTCACGGGACTGGCGCTCGAAGCCACGCTGGGCCGTCCGGCGACGGATAGGGACGACCGGCCCGTCGCTTTCCGAGAGACCGAGGCCGGCGTGTATGCGGCCGACGTCGTGCTCCCGCCTGGGTCCTGGGTGATCTCGCTCGCCACCAGCGGTGCCGGGGAGGGCGATCCGGTCTATCGCCTGAGGCGACGTCTGTTCGTCGCGGATCGGCCATGACCGCGTACCCGACCGCGCTCGCCAGAGAGGCTGCGAGCCCCGCACCGGCGACTCTGGTTCTCGCCGTGGAGGACATGCATTGCGGCGGGTGCCTGCGCTCGGTGGAGCGCGCGGCGCTACGCGTGCCTGGCGTCGATAGCGCCCGGGCGTCTCTGGCCGCGAAGCGACTCGCGGTGACTTTCGATCCCGCGCGCGCGGACGAGGCGGATGTGATTGCCGCGCTCGACCGTGTCGGATTTTCTGCGGCGCCCATCGATACCGCCAAGCACGACCGCGGCGATGCGCGGCAGAACTATCTCTTGCGCTGCGTGGCGGTGGCCGGCTTCGCTGCCATGAACATCATGCTGATTTCGGTCGCCGTGTGGTCCGGGGAGAGGGGCGACATGGAGCCCGCGCTCGCCGGGCTGTTCCGCTGGGTGTCGGCGCTGATCGCGCTGCCCACGGTGGTCTATGCGGGCGGCCCGTTCTTCTCCTCGGCCTTCGCGGCGCTCAAGGGCCGGCGTCTGAACATGGATGTGCCGATCTCGGTCGCCATCATCCTCGCCACCGGCATGAGCCTCTATCAGACCATGCTCAACAACGAGCAGGTCTATTTCGACGCGGCCGTCACGCTTCTGTTCCTCCTCCTTATCGGCCGCTATTTCGACGAGTCGTTGCGGGTGCGCGCGCGCGGCGAGGCGCAGAACCTCTTGAGCCTCCAGAGTGGCATCGCCACGGTGCTCGGTGCGGACGGTACGCAGCGGAAGGTGACGGCGCATGCGCTCCACCCCGGCGACCGACTGCTTTGCGCGGCGGGCGAGCGCATCGCCGCGGACGGCGTGGTGCGCGAAGGAAAAGGGCAAGTCGATCAGAGTCTCATCACCGGAGAGACGGCGCCCGTAACGGTCAAGCCCGGCGATCAAGTCTATGCCGGCACGCTCAATCTCACCCGGAGCCTCCAGATCGAGGTCACCGCGGCCGACACGGCGACGCTGCTGGCCGAGATCGGCCGGCTCATGATGGCGGCGGAGCAGGGCAAGGCGCGCTACCGGCGGCTCGCGGACCGCGCGGCGCGGGTCTATGCGCCGGCGGTGCA
>CAYUTT010000146.1:0-5530 GCA_964447575.1 uncultured Methyloceanibacter sp. | reverse complement strand
ATGCGGCAGTGGAAGCGCGGGCGGAGCTCATCCTCCTCGACCCGCTCCACGGCAAGCTCGGCATGGGTGAGCGCGCCTTCGAGCACGGCGCCGGGAATATGGGTGGCGCTCCGCGTCGGCCAGTCCTTGTTGCCGGTTAGGCAGCCGGCGAAAATCAGCACGTCGTCGGTGAAGTTCGCCACGGCGAAGGGTGTGGTGCGGAGGTTGTCCAGCGTGGCCGATGGCCGGAACGGCGCGATGATCCAGCCCTCGCCGTCCTCGATGAGGCCGAGCGGCGCGATATGCACCCTGCCCTCACTGTTGAGGGTGGTGACGATACATTCGCGGATCATCGGCATCGCTGGACCGTACGCAAAATCATGATGCCGTGCCCTTCTTCTTGGCGAGGAGCGTGTGCCCGGCCTCTTTCAGCCGGGTCCGGTCGTCGACCGGCGCGTCGGCCGCCACGCCCCAGCCGAGCGGTTCATCCTGGGCATAGCGCTTACCGAGCCGCCAGGCGATCTCTGCCTTGGCCAGTTCGGCCGCGAGATAGAAGGCGTGAGGGCCGTCTTCCTCGACACCGAGCTTGGGAAACAGCTCGAACACATCCTGGGCGACGTGATGGCCGTCGCGATTATAGATGTGCACGCCGTCCTCGGCGATCTCGATGCGGAAGTTCTTGTCGCGCACGGCAGCCGCGTTCTCGGCGATTTCGTCGGGCGTCAGCGGGAACGGCCGGCGCGCATGGAGTGCAAGTAGGCCGTCGGCATAGTCCCGCGGAAGATCCTGCTCGGAGCGCGCGGCGTACATGATACGCCGGGCGAGATCATGCTCCTCGATGGTGCGGCGCGTATGGGGGCTGACCTGGACCACGAGCAAATTCCTGATGTGAAGCTCCGAGGCGATCCCCAGCAGCATGGCTGTGACGCCGATGGTATCGGCGTCGGTGAGCTCGGTAAGATTGCCTGTGCCCATGAGAATGTCCGCATCGGGACGCTTGCGCCGCACTTCCGCATAGCGCTCGAGCGAGGCCATGAAGCCGAAATGGATCGGATCGAGCACCGGATCGACCAAGTACTTCTTGCCTTTGGCGTCGAGCGTGTCCATGGCCCGGTAGAGCGAGGCCATGTCGCCGTGGTCCTTCGGGATCAGCACCGGGACGGCGGACACCTCGTCGGCGATGTGAAGCGTGGATTCGTTGAGGCTAAGCAGGAAATCGGCCCCCGCCTTGCCGCCACGTAGCAGTTCGTCCGCATCGGCGGAATCGACGCTGACTTTGTAGCCGTGCTTCTTGAGGGCGCGCACCGCGTCTTCGAGATGCGGAAAGGGCGTGTCCGGCAAGCCGCCGAGATCGATGACGTCGGCCCCCTTGTGGGTATAATCCTCGGCTCGCGCCAGGATATCCTCCACGGAGAGCACCGAGGCATCGACGATCTCAGCAAAAACCTGCATGTCGTACTTGGTCATGTCGGCGGCTTTGCGCGCCCGGCCGAAATAGGTGGGAATGTCCTTGAGCTCGTCGGGCCCGCGGAGCACGGGCGCGCCATAGTGGGCGCTCAGCCGGTCGAGGTCGGCGCGACAGCGGCCGGGCAGCATGATCTTGTCGGCGTCGCCGCGATCGGGCAGCCGCCGCAGGATAATGTCCTCGGTCATCAAAGCTGCCACCTTCACGCCGATGTCGAGCACCTTCCAATCGAAATCCGTCTCCATGGCTTGCAGCACGGCTTCGAGGCGGGGCCGTGCCAGATGTCCGGTCAGGAAGAGGATGCTTTCGCTCATCGCGACTTGAGACTACTCGATCAATGCGCCGCGGCGCTCTTTGCCGGCCAGGCTTGCGGAAAATGCCGCCTGGCCGCCTTTGCCAAACAGCTCGGCCGAGACGCCTGTCTCGGCGAGCATGGCGGGGAAGGCTTCGTCCACGACGCCCTCGCGGGCGAGGTCCTGCACCCCGGTTGGTCTGGGTTTGACCTCAACGGACTTGATGAGACAGCAGCGTGCCGCTCCGAGCCGCCCTGCCAGCCACAGAGCGAGGCTGTCGGAGGTGAGCCGCCAGGACTCCTCGATCCCCGGACGGCCGGCGATCAGGGCGTATGGCGCCCAGACGGCGATGCGGCCGCGTTCCAAGACCGTGCGCAGCGCATCTTCGGTGTCGCCCACCTCGAAGCCGGGCCGTGCGCCCGCGACCGCCCAGGCGAGCTGGTCCATAGCGAGGAGCGCCATGCGATGGGCAGCCGCGTCGCCGAAGCCAAGCGTCCTCTGGCAGGTGCGCACCTCGTCGGCGAGCGCCCCTCCTCCCGGCACGACGACGACAGGTGCGGGTCCGGCCGCGATGGCGTCGAGCCAAGCGGAGAGCTCGGGTCCCCGGATCACGCTGCCGCCGAGCTTCACGACGATGAGCGGCGTCGGGGAGGCGAGCGACGTGACTATGGCTCTTCGGCGCGCGGTGGCATTCATGGTCAGGCCCCCGCCTTGCTCCGCACGATCTCGACGCCGACGGCGCCGGGGTCCTTGTCGAGCTTCTTGATGCTCACGGTGACGCGCGCCACCCGGGGATGGTCAAGACAATGCTGCGCCACTTCCTCGGCAAGCGTCTCGACGAGATTGATGTGCCCCCGCGCGATGATTCCTTTGATGCCGTTGATGACGTAGTCGTAGTCGAAGGTGCGGCCGATATCGTCGTCGAGCGAGTCCGGGGCCGGCGTGATGTCCACATCGACCGAGAAGCCCACCCGCTGGGTCACGCCCTTCTCGTTGTGGTGAACGCCGATTTCCACGTCCAGCACGTAGTCGTGCACGAAGATGCGGTCGAGGGGCTTGCCCGTCTCGCGGGTGGACGACACGCGTCCCAGTCGCTTGTCCATCATCGCTCCGGTCCTGTCGCGGCGCGGCGCTTGCCGCGCCGAACCTCTAGCATACTGCGGCGGCGTGAGGCGTCCGGATTTGGCTCGCCTTGGGCGATGTCCCGGCAGGAATCATGGTCCGAATTCTGGCGCAGGCAACGGGATCGACAGCCGAAACCCGCGCACCGCCGCAACAAAGTGCGCCACGGAATCCCATCACATCCGGCGCAAGAGCCAACAACGGCGCCACATGAGCCGGCCGCAGAGCTCCCGCCACGCCGACGATCAGCCCGGCCCGGCGAGCGGCAGCCACGAAGCCCGCAATGCCGGACATCGCCATGTGATCCAGAAGCGAGCGCCCACCCTTGCCCGCCGTGTCGAGCATGACCCCCCGGGCGCCAGCTTCCAGAGCAGCCGCTATGGGATCGATTTCAGGCATCGCATCAGCGAAGAACACGAGGATCAGCCCGGCCCGGCGATCCTGCGCGCGGAGCCGAGCGAAGCAGGCTTTTGGCTCGCCGCCGGGCATGACGCCGAGCTTCACATCGTCCACACCCAAAGCTGCCGTTGCCATCACAGCCTCGCCGACGACAGCTGGGTCCATGGGGAGATCGCCCACGGTCGCGCTCACGGGCACGCGGCCTGCGACCTCGGCCACACACGCGCGAATGCTCTCAGGCGCGACGGCCCCAAGCGCGCCCTTTGCCGGGTCCTTGAGGTCGACGATGTCGGCACCCGCGGCGAGCACCGAGCGGGCCTCGCCGGGATCGCGCACGCTAGCGAGGAACAGAGTCATGGAAGCGTTTGGCCGGTCCTAGAACGCATCAACGGAACAGCCAGCCAAAGGGATTGCCCCCGCCACCGCCGTCACCGCCACCGCGGCGGGCGCGGCGGCGTTCCTGACGGGGTGACTGACCGGAGCCAAAGAAGCCGCCATCGTCGCGGCGCGCCACGGGCGCCTGCCTCTGGCGCACCTGGCGGAGGGTGATCTCATTGGCGTGGCCATCGGGATCGGTGACGACGACCGAGACCGCTTGCCAGTTCCACTGCGCGGGCTTCGATCCCCAGCGCTGCGGCTCGATCGATACGACCTTGCTGGCGCTGGTATCGACGATGGCCACATATTCGAGGTCGCCGTCCTCGCCCACATTGCCCGCGTAGTATTTCAGGAGCCCGATCCCGGACAGCGCGCCACGCTGCAGCTCCCATTCCAGAATCTTGGGCCGTCCTGCGCCGAACATCTCAAGCTCGACGCGGAGCGACCTATAGTCGGGATTGGATGCCATAAAGCGCCCGGGCGAGGGCTCGGTCACCACCCAACCGGCTACCTCCGGGCCAAGAGGCTGGCTCGTGTCCGCAGGTACTTCCTGCTCTAGACGTACAAGCGCGTCGCGGCTTTCCGTCTGAAACGGATCCTTGGCGAGCGCCCGCTGGTAGTCATAGATGGCATCCCCCACGCGCTCCTGCGCCTCGTAGATGCCCCCACGGACGCGCAAGGCGAGCGGGTCGCCGAGGCTGAGCTCGAGCGCCTTGTTAGCATCGTAGAGTGCCTCGTCCGGCATCTCGGACTTGAGCTTCGCCTCGGCGCGCAAGGCATAGGCCTTGGCATTCTTGGGATCCATCTGGATGGCGTACGTGTAGTCGGCAATCGCGTCTTCGAGGCGACGGTTGTTGGCCAACAGCGCGCCGCGCTCCAAATTTGCTTCGATCAATCCTGGATTAAGCTCGAGCGCCGTTTCGAAATCGGCCAGCGCTTCGCGAAGCTTGTTTTCGGCCGCATAAGATTTCGCGCGCAGCAGCACGAGATCGGGCTGCGCTTTTTCGGGCTCGAGATCGAGCGCTTGGGTGGCGTCCTCGGCCGCCGCGGCGTAATTGCCGATGGCGAAATTTGCTTCGGCGCGATTCCGGTAGGCCGCCGCGTATTTCTGATCGAGGCTGATGGCACGCGTCAGGTCGCGCACCGCGGCGTGATACCGGGCGAGCTCCGCATGACTGCGCCCCCGCCCGTTGAACGGCGCGGCGCTCTGGGGCATGAGCTCGGCGGCCTTGCGGAAGGATTGGAAAGCCGCATCGTATTGATGCAATGCCGCATAAGCATTGCCGCGATTGTTGTAGGCGGCCCCATAGTCCGACCGAAGCGCGATGGCGCGGTCGAAGTCCTTGATGGCCTCCTCGGGATGTCCGAGGTCGATCAGCGCATTGCCACGGTTGTTGTAGACCGTGGCATTTTCAGGTGCGAGCTGGATCGACTGGTTGAAGTCGTCGATTGCCTCCCTGGTCTGCTTCATGCGCCATTTGGCGACGCCCCGGTCGCTATAGATGCTCGCCTGGACATAGGTGGAGACGTCTGGTGTGGCGAGGGCCTCGTCGTACAGCACGACCGCCCGCTCGAATTGCCCACGGATCATGGCTGCTGCGCCTTCGCGGGCGCGCAGCAGAATCCGATCCTGGGCGCTGGCTGCTGCCCCGGCGAAAGTGACCCCGAAGGTCAGGACGGCGGCCGCAAGACAGAGATTTGCGCGAAAAGATGCCATGGCGGCGTGGAACCCGGCTCTTTCTTGAGAAGCTTTCTCCCTCATGTCCCCCATAAGGCTGGAGTGTGTCAACAAAGGGTCCCAGCGCCTATTTGGCCCAGCCATTAGAACTTCCAGAGGCGCTCCAGATCGCGGAGCACCTGAGGCAGCATTTCGGGTAGATCCTCGGCGATCAAG